>JAKSMY010000050.1 GCA_024400275.1 Paludibacteraceae bacterium
TAAATTTAAGGTGGCAGATCATCCCTCAACTCGCCCTCTACTTCAAAGCCTCCACCACCATCCACCTTCCACCATCCACCATCCACAATAGCCCTTCGGGCGCACAATCCACCGACACAGACATTCATTTACTTTTACGAGCCACATTATAGCTTATGAAAAAACTTCTTCCTTATATCGCCATTATTACAGCCATGCTCATATGGTCTGTATCCGGCATTGCTATTAAAGAGGCGTTACTTTCGTTCTCGTCCCTAACCTTATTGATGATGCGCTTCACCTTAGCGATTGTGGTGATGCTCCTTATCGGTTTGTGTTGCCGCCACAGCGCCTTACTCCGCTTACAGAAACTAGACAAGAAGGATATACCTCTTTTCCTTCTGGCGGGGTTCTTTCAACCCTGCCTGTACTATCTCTTAGAGACGTATACCTACGATGCTTTACAGTCGCCCACGATAGCCGAAACACTACTCTCAACGGCACCTCTATTGGCACCCTTGTGGGCTAGTGTTATCCTTCGCGAAAGGGTGACGCGCAATAATATCTTTGGTATCCTCATATCCACCTTAGGTATGATACTGTTGGTCATGGTTGGCGGTCAATCCTTCCAAATAGGCAATCCGTGGGGTGTTCTAACCGCTTTCCTCTCTGTCTCAACGGCAGTACTGTATTCGGTTATGCTGCGGCGCATACCGACCAAATACTCGTCCCTCACGATTGTCTTTTATGTCCAACTCTGTGGACTGCTGTTGTTCTATCCCTTACGTCTTATCAGGGAGGGATTTGTTTCTCCCTTGCCGATGGATATTAGCTTATGGACGCCTCAGTTATGGCAGTCGTTAGGTTGCATGACCTATTTGGCACTTTTTGCTACGGTGACGGCTTTTATTCTCTTCTGTTATTCAGTGCGTCAGATAGGCGTAACGAGGGGAAATGTGTTCAATAATATCCGTCCGCTCTTCACCGCTTTGATTATGTTCTTCGCCTTTGGAGAACAGTTACCTGCCGGCAAATGGATAGGAATGTTACTCATCATCCTCGGTCTCTTCATCAGCCAACGCGAGAAAAAAGAAAAATAAATTTGCATATATCAAAAAAAAGCAGTACCTTTGCAGCCGATTTTGATAGAAAAAAAGATAATTTACTGCAAAAATATCTATTACAACAATGATTTTTAGACGACAACTATTTGTAAATCAGCTGATTGAGCATAAAAACAATCAGATGATTAAAGTTATAACCGGAATACGAAGATGTGGAAAGTCATTTTTGTTATTTAATTTGTTTTATAATCATCTTATTTCTTCTGGAATTTCAAGCGATTATATTATCTGTATTCGATTGGATAATCGTTTAGATGCCGCGTTTCGTAATCCGGATAAATGCTTAGCATACATCTTGTCGCGCATTATAGACAAGGATGCTCATTATTACCTTCTTATTGATGAAGTCCAAAAAATGGATGAATTTGAAGATGTTCTTAATACCTGTTTGCAAATAGCCAATCTTGATTGTTATGTAACCGGCAGTAACTCCAAGTTGCTTAGTAGTGACATTATAACTGAATTTAGGGATCGCGGCGATGAGATTCGATTACAGCCTCTCAGTTTTTCTGAATATTGGGAGGCTTTTCCTAATAAATCGTGGGAACAAGCTTGGTCTGAATATTCTACTTATGGAGGATTACCATATACTTTGTTATTACCCTCTGAAATTCGTAAAATCAAATATCTAAAAGAACTTTTTCGTAAGACCTATTTCCGTGACATTATTGATCGTTATCATATAAAAGACGATGTTGCCTTAGGTAGGCTCTTAGATGTTTTATGCTCAAGTGTCGGTTCATTAACTAATCCAAAGAAATTAGAAGATACGTTTCTTAGTTCCGGACGAATCCGTCTAACAGATGTTACTATAAAACAATACATTGAATATTTCAAAGATGCGTTTTTGCTTAGCGAAGCAGAACGTTATGATGTTAAAGGAAAACGTTATATTTCTACTCCATTAAAATATTATCTTACCGATTTAGGTTTGAGGAATGCAAGACTTAATTTTAGACAAGTAGAAGAAACACATTTGATGGAAAATGCCATTTACAACGAGTTAATTTATCGAGGATATAGTGTTGATGTGGGCGTAGTTGATGTTTATGATAAAGATGAGAATGGTAAGCAAATACGCAAACAAACAGAAATCGACTTTGTTGTAAATCAGGGTAGTCAACGTTTTTATATTCAATCTGCGTTTGCTATACCGAATGGTGATAAAGAAGCACAAGAGATACGGCCGTTGAATAATGTTCATGATAATTTCAAGAAAATAGTCATCGTTAATGCCGACATCCTTCTTCGCCGAAATGAGAGCGGAATTGTAACGATGGGGTTAAGACAATTCTTAACAGACCCGAATAGTCTATTGTTATAATATATTGTCCTCTTACCCTACTTCCGCGATACGTTGTTCTAACGTGTCGCGATTTGTTTTTGCCCGATTACGGATAGCCGCTCGGTAATTAAAAATCGTTTTGGGTGAATGACGCAAGAATCGAGCTATATCATCTGAATTGGTAATGCCTAAGCGAATAAGTGCTAATATACGTAGTTCGGTACTTAAACGCCTATTAACAATGGGCGCAAAAGTCTGATCTTCACGCAATAATTGATTGACTTGTTCTACAAAATCAGGAAATAAACCTAAGAAAGTCTCGTCAAAACGCACATAAAACTGTCGCAAACTATCATCTAATACCTTCGTGGATTTAATCGTGTTGAAGAGTGTTTGATATTTCTCATGCATTGCTGTACGGAGCAACATCTGGTGATAATTATCTAAGGTCTGTATAGATTCTGAACAGGCGGACATATATTCCGTAACATAAGCGGAACGAATACGATTAGCTTCTTGTAAATGGGTATTAGCTTCATTAACTTGCTGCAAGGCTAATTGGGTATTTTGATGTGCAACGGATAATCGTTTACCAATAACAAATGAATAGATAAACAACACCACAAAAACAACAAGAAAGATACAGAGAGCAATAATCATTACACTCTGTCTGCGTTGTGTTTGGGCGATAAGCTCTTGATAGGCATTGAGTATAATAGGAAGGTCTCCCGCCATCTCGATGATGCGCAAGCGCGCCTTACACTGCTGCGCGTCTTCCAAACAGGCGTTGGTGTACCTATATGCCCGGGATATGTCCCCCCGTTGGTATAAAAGGAGCGCCACCTCTCTTAGGGAGGCATGCTCCATCACGCCGTGTTTGATGTCCGAAATAGCGGAAAGGGCATAATAATACAAAGCCGAATCCTGTTGGTTCAGACTCATATAAAACCCTGCTACCGAATTGGCAAGGAAGCGCATGTAATCGCTTTCCGGAGACAAGGTATCAAGAATAGGGAGCAACAGATTCAAGGCTTGTCGAGGAGAGGTCTCGGCTAAAATAAGGGCACCCTCCTGTGCGCGCCAAACGGGTTCCGATTCGGTTTCAATGATGTGTTGCCGGAAGGTGGGAATGAGTTTGCGGAAATGCTCTTTCTCCTCGGGGATAGTGGAATATGCTGCCTGCCAGACACACATTAGACAAGAGGTTTTGAAGAACTGGTTTTTATTTTTGTCTTGCAGGTTGGGTTGGAGTTTATCCAGTATCTCCTTGGCGGCATCGTACATGCCGTTCACGGCCAAGTACTGCGCTTCGGAAATAGAAGAAGACTGAATAAAATGGATGTTGTTAGTCTCCAGTGCATAATAATGGCATAGCCGTGCATAATAAAGTGCGGAGTCCGTGTTGAATCTGCTGTATTGGACGGATATCTGTTCCGCCAATTGGCAACGCTGTTTGTCATCGGCAAGAGGCCAAATCTCTTTCTGCCGCTCAATAGCTTGTTCCTGCTGCCGGATAATCGATGCCCGTGTCTGTACTTGTTGATCCAACTCTTGCAGAACGGAAGAATAGAACGGTTGATTACTGGCAGACAAGGTCCACGCTATCATGCAGAATAGAAACAAGAATGTGTTTTTCATTATCGTACAATTGGAATTTTGGTGCAAAGGTACAACAAATACTTGATATTTGCAAATTCGAGTTTGCAAAACCGTTAATTTATCAGTCCTAAAGTATGTTCATAATAAGTTTATAAATTATTATAATATAATAAATTAACACATATAGATTGCTCCCAAATCACTCCCTCCTGTTGTGTGTATGAGAAAAATGCAGTAATTTTGCACCGCCATTGGGTAATAATCAGATTATTGCCAATTAAGCAATCAGTAATTAACTAACAATTAATGAGTATGAAAAACGTTAAACTTTGTGTTCTTCCTCTGCTGCTTTTATTTGTTTCGGTTTACGCCGTAGCTCAACAGCAGATTGTGGGACGAGTGGTAGATGCCAGCGATGAAGGTATTATCGGTGCTAACGTCGTTGTCAAAGAATCTTCAATGGGAACAATTACCGATTTGGATGGTCAATTTGTTCTCAATTGTGATCCTACCGCCGTTCTTGAAATTAGTTATGTCGGGTATCTGACACAAGAAGTTTCGGCCGGTCAATCTCCGTTGAAGATTGTGTTGGAAGAAGATTCTCGCCAACTTGACGAAGTTGTTGTCGTTGGTTATGGTGCCATGCGCAAGTCCGATTTGACAGGTTCCGTATCTTCCGTGGGTGAAAAAACTTTTTTACAACCTGTTTCGAATATCGGACAGGCTCTTCAAGGTCAAGTTGCCGGATTAAGTGTGCTCGACAACGGAGCTCCCGGCGACAATGTGGACATTAAGATCCGTGGTTTAGGTAGTATCAACAACTGCAACCCGTTAATTGTGATAGACGGTGTTCCGACCGATCTGGGATTGAATTCGGTCAATATGTCGGATGTAGATCATATCGATGTGCTCAAAGACGCTTCTGCGACGGCTATCTACGGTTCACGTGGTGCCAATGGCGTAATCATCATCACGACCAAGCGGGGAACCGACGGGAAAGGCAAGGTAACCCTCAACGCGAGCGCAGGCATGCAGACGCCTATGCATGTTCCTTCTATGTTAAATGCCGCGCAATATGCTGCTCTTAACAATGATATGATGGCAGGTGCAGGTATGAGTCAAAACCCGTTATGGGCAGACCCGACTTCCATTACAACTTCAACGGATTGGCTACAGGAAATGATGAGAATGGGTATCATACAGAATTACCAAATAGCTTATTCGGGAGGTTCGGAAAAGGGACATTACTACATATCCGCCGGTTATCAGAAGAACGACGGTATCGTGAAAACGACCGATTATCAACGCTTTACGCTGCAAGAGAACAGCGATGTGGTTGCCGCTAAGTGGTTGCATTTCACCCATTCGTTGTTATTCTCGGCAGACACGAAGAGAAGCGGCGAATACAGCATCAGTGATGCCATGAACTTATTGCCTACTCAGCCCATTAAGAACGAAGACGGTACATATGCCGGACCGGAAGGCAAAGCAGAGTGGTACGGTTCGACGCGCAATGTGATAGGTACCATGGATCTCAATTCAAGAAAGACCTCGGGCTTTAACCTGCTTACCAATCTGGCAGCGGAAATAACTTTCTGTCCGCAGTTCAAATTCAAAACAATGTTTGGCTTTGACGGCAAGTTCTGGTTTGACGATAACTTTACTCCCGCTTATCCTTGGAAACCGACTCCCGTTGAGGAGTCTGCTCGCTATCAAAGCAGTCATCGTTCGCTTACCTATACATGGGATAACTACTTTACATATGATCA
This sequence comes from Paludibacteraceae bacterium, assembly GCA_024400275.1. The sequence goes on from JAKSMY010000050.1 coordinate 5,757, forward strand.
GGTGTTCAAAGAGAAACATCATCTCAACGTCATGGCAGGTATGTCTATGCAATGGAACAACTATCAATATATGGATGCACAAAAGAACGTGTTTGAGTTTGATAATGTTCATGAATTTGATAATGGCTTGAAGATGAATTCTATTGGTGGTACCGCTTATGATTGGGCTTTGATGTCGTTCATGGGGCGTATCAATTATAATTATTCTGATCGTTATTTGATTACAGCAACCATTCGAGGTGATGGTTCTAGCCGTTTTGGTAAAAACAAACGTTGGGGAGTGTTCCCCTCGGGTGCCGTTGCTTGGCGTATGACTAAAGAAGAGTGGTTTCCTGAGACGAACGGCTTTAACGATTTCAAACTCCGTGCCGGTTACGGTATGACTGGTTCGCAGGCATCCGTCGGCAACTATGAGTACTTGGCAGCGTATAACACAAGCGTTTATCCGTTAGGCGTTTACGACAAGGAGCAAGCCGCTCTCATTAGTGTTACCTTGGCTAATCCTAATCTGCATTGGGAGACAGTGGAACAAATCAATTTAGGTTTTGATATGGCATTGGCCTATAATCGCTTATTCCTCAATTTTGATTGGTACTGGAAGAACACGAAGGATATGTTAGTAAAAGCCAGTATTCCGATTACGGCAGGTTTCGAGGATGTAAACGATATGTTTGCCAATGCAGGTAAGGTTTCGAACCGCGGTTTTGAGTTAAGCCTCCGCAGCGTGAATCTCAAGAACACGCCCGTTAAATGGGAGACCACTATCGGTGTGACGTTTAACCAGAATATGATTGTAGATCTGAACTCCGATAAGCCGTTCTATACAAACCAAATCAACAACTCGTATGTGACGATTTTAGCCCAAGATCTTCCGATTAACTGTTTCTATGGTTATGTTACGGACGGTATCTTCCAAAGTCAGGAGGAAGTGGATAATCATGCCTATCAACCCGGAGCCGCAGCCGGTGATATCCGTTATCGCGATTTGAATAGCGACGGTGTTATCAACGACGAAGACCGTACGGTTATTGGCAATCCTAATCCCCAATGGCTGTTCTCGATGGGCAATACGCTGACATGGAAAGGACTGGAATTCAGTTTCTTCTTCCAAGGTGTGGCAGGCAACGATATTTACAATGCCAACAACATAACCAACACCGGAATGTCGGCGGCTTATAACCAAACGACAGCGGTGTTGGACCGTTGGACGGAAACGAACGCTTCCGCCACGATGCCCCGTGCGGTTTATGGTGATCCTAACGGGAACTGCCGTGTAAGTAATCGTTTTGTTGAAGATGGTTCCTATTTGCGCTTAAAGAATATAACCTTAGCCTATAACTTCCCAAATAAGCTAATGCAGAAAGCGCATCTACAAGGTGTTCGTTTAGCTTTCTCAGCAGAGAATGTGGCTACAATTGCTGGCTATTCGGGCTTTGATCCCGAGGTTGCACTTAATGGAATAGACCTCAATCGTTACCCGTTGGCGAGAACCTATAACTTCTCTTTGAATTTTAACTTCTAATATGGTATATACTATGAAACGTATTTCATTTATCTATTTAGCCATTGTCGCTATAGCTTTCTCGGCTTGTAATTTTTTAGATCGCGAGCCGCATGACACGATAAATCCGGATGTTGAAGTGACGGACCAAGTGGCCGTTTCGTTAGCGAATGCTTGCTACCGTACCCTTCAATCCAGTAATATGTATAATATGCGTTTATGGTCGTTGGACATTATTGCCGGTAACTCGTTGGTAGGTGCCGGGGGCGGTGATGACGGTTTGGAAACGATTCAGGCTGCTAATTTCATTGCGCAAGCCGATAACGGTTTTGCCTTGTATATTTGGCGTTCGCCTTGGGTGGGTATCGGTCAATGCAATATCCTTATTCAAAGTATGGAAAACGCTAAAGGCGTGAGTGAGGCCATTCATGACCAATGTCTGGGAGAAGCCCTCTTCCTGCGTGCGCACTACTACTATTTACTCGTGCGTCTATTCGGCGGTGTACCTGTCCGTACCACCCCTTACGAACCCGGTACATCAACCGATATTGCCCGTAATACGGTCAATGAGGTGTATGACCTTATTATCAAAGATTGCCAACGCGCCATCGAATTGCTTCCTGCTAAAAGAGATTATGACGCCGACAATGTGGGACGTGCCAGCAAAGACGCTGCGTTAACGATGTTAGCAGACGTATATTTGACTCTCGCCTCTGAAGGTATCGAAGATTTTAAGCCGGAGAAAGGCTATTATGAGGAAGTGGTTGATTTATGCAATCAGGTGACGGACTTAGGTTATGATTTGAATGCCTGCCAATATGCCGCCAATTTTGATGCTACGATAAACAACGGCGAAGAATCTATTTTTGAGGTTCAGTATTCGGGTAATACCGATTATGACTTCTGGGATAACAACCCCCAATCTTCTTGGTTGAGCACGTTTATGGGTCCGCGTAACTCGGATTTTGTAGCCGGCAGTTATGGCTGGAATTTACCTACACAAGAATTTATGGACCAATACGAAGAGGGCGATTTGCGTAAGGATATGACCGTCTTATATGAGGGTTGTCCTGATTTTGAAGGTATGACTTATAAGGCTTCTTATTCTAATACGGGTTATAATGTACGTAAGTTTTTAGTTCCGAAGTCTGTTTCTCCTGAAACCAATACCTCTGCTGCGAACTTTATTGTTTATCGTTATGCTGATGTATTGCTCAAGAAGGCAGAAGCACTCAACGAGTTAGGTCGTGGAGGCGAAGCCTGCACGCCTCTCAATATGGTTCGTCGCCGCGCAGGTTTGGCAGATGTACAGGCTGTGGGGCAGAACGAACTCCGCGAAAAAATCATGCATGAGCGCCGTATCGAATTGGCATTCGAAGGTCATCGCTGGTTTGACATGATCCGTATTGACAACGGAGAGTATGCTTTACAGTTCTTACGCTCCATCGGAAAGACGAATATTACAAAGGAACGCCTCCTCTTCCCTATCCCGCAAACGGAAATGGATGCTAATCCCTTAATGGTACAAAACCCCGGATATTAATTATTTAAAGACAGATTAGTTATGAAACGAATCTATATAACCTTGGCAGCATTGATGCTCATAATGGTCGGCTGCCGCGAAAATTTCACCGAGTTGGATAAGGGTACGAATGGTCCCTTGGCTCTTACTCTCAAAACGGAAGCAAGTCTGGTCTTGGATGAACATAACCATGCAAAAGACGGACTGAGTTTAGAATGGACTACCGGTACAAACGATAAAACAGGTAATGCCATCTTATACACTCTCCAAATGGCAAAAGCGGAAGATGCATATGAAAATGGAATTACATTACTTGAAAATGCCAAACATATCTATACTTACGCTATTTCGGTAGAGGATTTTAACACAATCATATGTGATAGTTTTAAGGTTAATGTCGGCAAAGCCACTGATTTCAAATTCCGTGTTAACGCTCATGGCATAGGTTTTGATAGCCAATTCGCAGAAACAGAGCAGACGGTAACCGCTTATCAACCTGTCACCACTGTTCTATATCTCATTGGTGATGCTACCCCCGGCGGATGGTCTTTAGAAGCCCTCACCCCAATGGAGCGTTCGGACAATGGTATATTTACTTGGTCCGGTCACTTGGGCGTAGGCAACTTCAAAATGGTTCCCGAGAAGAACTTCTTGCCATCCTATAACAAAGGTGCAACAGAGACAGCCATTGTCTATCGCGGAGCCGATGCTGATCCCGACGAGCAATGGGTTATTGAAAACGCAGGAGACTACACCGTTAATGTTAATTTGCTTGATTTGACCATTGAAATAAAAGAAGGTGCTGTTCTTCGTCCGCGTTGGGAAGAACTCTTCCTGATTGGAAATGAGACCGACTGGAATTTTTGGGCGATGGTTCCTGACCCGCTCGATCCGTTCTTATTCCGTTTCGGTTGGAACTTCGTAAAAGGTGGTGAGTTTAAGTTCGGTACGGAAAGCGGCAACTGGGCGAATAACTTGAAAGCCACTTCGGATAATGCTCCTTATACACAACAGTCCATGATGTATGTTCCCGGTTTTGATCCCGATATGAAGTGGAACCTGTTGGATACGGAACTTGGTGCTTATAAGATTTGTGTGGATATACGTGACGGATCGGAGCGTATGATGATGACTCCGTTTGTACCGTATGAGCAAATTTGGATGATTGGTGATGCTACAGCAGCAGGCTGGACACTGGATAATGCCGTTGAGATGAGTAAAGGTGGAGATGATTATACGTTCACTTGGACTGGAAGTTTAAATGCAGGCGAACTCAAGTTCACATGCGACCGCAAGGGTGATTGGTCTGGTGCCTGGTTTATGTCTGACCAAGCCAATAAAGCACCGACAGGAGAGGAAGAACATATACTCTTTATCGACAAATCAAGCGAGGCTTGTAAAGCACAATACTTAGAAACCAACATTGGCGATGTTGATCTTAAGTGGAAGATTCAAGAAGCCGGTAATTACACCATCGAACTGAATCAATTAAAAGAAACAATCACGATTAAACACTAAAATCATTTGGTTAATAATAATTGGTTAGTATGCGTTCCCCAAGAGAACTCGGTTGTCATCGCCGGGTCCGCTTGGGGATACGTGGAAAATTATGAATTAAGAGATAATTTTGAATTTTGAAGTATGAGATTCTTGTCTGTTTTTTTACTATCCTGCGCCATATTCGTCGGTTGCAAAGAGAAGGAAACCGCTAATCGTCAGGTACAACCAAACATTGAGAAAAAAGAGGTTAAGACCTGTATCAGTTCTGACCTTTGTTGGCATATAGAAACCGACAAGGCGTGCTATGCCCCCGGAGAACAAGTGTATTTCTCCACAGACGGAACGCCTACCGAGCAAACCTATATCCGTTATCGTAAGGCATCCGAAGTAATCAGCGATGAACGGTTACAAACCGACTCGTGGACATGGATAGCCCCCAAAGAAGACGGTTGCGGTTATATGGTAGAGATTTACCGGTTGCAAAGCGATTCAAGCCAATGTATCGTCGGAACGATAGCAGTGGATGTGTCTTCTGATTGGTCAATGTATCCCCGTTACGGGTTTGTGGGAACATACGATGCAAGCAAAACAGAGTCCGTCATTGCTCAGGAAGCAGCCTACCTTAACCGGTGTCACATTAACGGAATACAGTTCTATGATTGGCATTGGAAACACCACCACCCCCTTGCCGGAACGAAAGAGAGTCCTATGGAACAATGGCAGGATATTGCAAAACGGACTGTCCTCAAACAAGTAGTAGAGAAGTATATCGAATCATTTCACAATTATAATATCAAGACAATGTTTTACAACCTTTGCTATGGCGCGTTAGATGATGCCGGAGCAAGGGAAGAAGGAGTCAAATTGGAGTGGTACGCCTACAAAGACAAGTATCACACGGACTTTGACAAAATGGACTTTGACAATAATTGGGTGAGCGATATTTACCTGCTGAACCCCGGAAACGAAGACTGGCAGGCATTCCTGAGCGAACGTAACGAGGAAGTGTATTCCGTCTTTGACTTTGACGGTTTTCACATTGACCAGTTAGGCGATTGGGGACAACACTATACTTATGAGGGACAACCGATAGCCTTTCCGCAAGCCTACGCTTCGTTTATTAATGCTATGAAAAAGCAACATCCGGATAAACGCCTTGTTATGAACGCAGTAAGCAGTTTCGGTTCGCAAGCCATCTGCCAAACGGGCAATGTGGATTTTTCGTACAACGAACTTTGGGCAAGAGAAGACAATTTCACGGATATCTATTCGGTCATCAAGGGGACGGAGGTTTATAGTCAAGGCAAACTGAAATCTATTTTGGCGGCATATATGAATTACGAATGCGACCGCTGTCAGTTCAATGAACCGGGTGTCTTGCTTACGGATGCCGTCATCTTTGCGTTAGGCGGCGCTCACTTGGAATTAGGAGATCATATGCTTTGCCGCGAGTATTTCCCCTATACGGGCGTGACTATGTCACCGGCTCTACGCGACAAGATGATAAACTACTATGACTTTATGACCGCTTATGAGACGCTACTGAGGGGATGCGGAGAAGAAGAAACTTTGGATGTCAAAGCCAAAGAGGGCAAGGTAAATATCACCGCTTGGCCGCCAAAACTCAAACACCTCACAACCTTTTCCCGCAAGCAAGGACAACGGCACATACTACATATACTCAATTTCCTCAATGCCGACCAACTCAGCTGGCGCGACCTGAAAGGAACGATGCCCGCACCTCGGCTGGTTGAGAACTTGACTGTTCAAGTGACAATAAACGAAACGGTTCACCACGTATACATCGCTTCTCCCGACTATCATGGCGGAGCGTTGGTGGAATTGCCTTTTGAACAGGCAGACGGGCAAGTTAACTTCTCAATTCCGGGACTGAAATATTGGGATATGATTGTAATGGAGTAGGGCGTAATTAATCAAAAATATTTGCATATATAAGAAAAAATCCATACCTTTGCAGCACGAATACAAAAAATTATGAAACACCGTCTATCTCTTTGTGTAATCCTCCTTTGCGCTTCTTTGGCTTCGGCGGAAACGCTGAATATTCTTTCCCCGAATAAAGAACTCGTCTTAACTACCGGTGTGGATGAACAATCCCGCATCTGGTATAGCGTCACTTGCAATGGGCAAGAAGTGATCCTGCCTTCCCGCCTCGGACTCGAACTTGTGGAAAAACAACAAGAACATTACTCTGTAGGCGGAGAGGAGGAAGGGCAGATAAGCACGTCAGCAATCAGCCTAAAGGCAGATGGGCAGATGGGCGGTCTTATGTCTGGGTTTGCGATAGAGGATACGGTTACCTGCACGTTTGACGAGACATGGACTCCCGTTTGGGGCGAAGAAGCCACTATCCGTAACCACTATAACGAACTGCTCGTCACCTATCGCCAGACACCAAACACCCGTTTCATCCGTATCCGCTTTCGCGTATTCGATGAGGCGGTCGCTTTCCGTTATGAGTTTCCGGCATTAGGGTTGAACTACCTCGCTCTACAAGA
>JAKSMY010000051.1 GCA_024400275.1 Paludibacteraceae bacterium
AACTCCAAGCTGTAGGCACTCTGTGCCGTCCTCTAAACTTATCCCCCCTATTATTCTGATTACGAACTTTTGAGGCAAACATTACATCTAACTTACGATTTTTAAGATTAAGGAACCGACTGCTGGCGCAAATCGGTTCCCTAATCCTATACTCATCCTATACTCATCGTATACTTATTGCAGTTGGCGATTGACAATCCACAATGCACGATGAGAACTGACGATTTGTAAGGACACCCCCTAACCCCCTCAATAAGGGGGGAAGGTTTTTATCTCATTCTATCGCCGAGGGCGTTATACATTTTGCCGTTGTGCAGTATCTGCAACTGGTTGTTGCGGATAAACTTGCGCACCATGCCTTGTGTATTGTCCATTGTCAACCCTTCAAGGTCGGTATAGCCGTCGGTGGCGAACTCGCCTTCGTAGTGCTTGATAGACTGCTGACCGGCATTGAGAGCATCAAGGGTGTAGCCGTACTTACTGGCTTGGCTCAGTCCTGTTACGGTGAATTGCCAACCATTGGTAGTCATCTCGGCAGATGCCATTTCGCGTGCTTGTCCACCACGAGAAGGCGCAAAAGCAATACCTGTCAATTGCCCTTGGGCATTGAATTTAAGGGTGCAGAAGACTATGCCATCTTTGGTGATTTCCAAACTATATCCGTCTGCCGAGTTGTTAACTGGCCAAGTAAAGGTGGCATTGTCTGTAGAAGGAAGAACGGTTACCTCATCCCCTGTTATGGGCTTTTGTTCTGCACCAATCAAATGTACTGAGAAACCACTCCAGTTGGGATCTACTTGGTATTTGCGTTGATAGTCGGCAGGAATATACAGATAGACATAGTATTTGACAATGCCACTAAAGGTTGTGTTACATGCATTAGGCGTGACAGGAGCATAACATGTAATGTTCTCCAAACGGTAATCTCCTGCAAAAGCATTGCAACCTATCTCTTTCACATTGGCACCAATGGTCACATCGGTCAAATAGGTGCAGTTGGCAAATGCAGATTCTCCAATAGATTCTACGGAATTAGGCAGATTGACAGAAGTAAGGTTGGCACAATCAAAGAACGCATAAGTACCAATGTGCGTAATACCAGTAGGCAAAATGAGTTTGGCTATCTTTCCGTTAGATAAATACCATTCGGCAGGTTGGGCTTCTGTATAGTCATACATTGCCCCACTACCAGTGATAATAAGGGTATCATTCTCTAACTGCCAGTATAAGTCGTCTCCACATTGCCCAGATTGTGCGATTAGAAACTCTACTGTAAACATAGTATCTTGTGTAACCACCACAGAGTGAGGATTATCCGTATTGCCGTCACTCCATTGCGCAAATTCATAGCCCCAATCGGGATTAGCAGTCAGCGTGACCGAACTTAAATAGTCATATTTTCCAGCACCTTGTGCAGAACCATGGGACATGGTAGGAATCGTAACGGAATAAGTGTTCTTTGCAAAATATGCCGTTAACATGGTATTTTGTGTCAATGAAATAATGTGCGGATTATCTTTACTACCATCACTCCAATGGTCAAAATGGTAACCATAATTGGCAGTAGCAGATACATTCAAGGATGTTTTATATTCATAATTACCTTTTGATTCTGTTACACTTCCCATAACAGAATCTGCGGTTTGTACATCAAATGTATAGATATTTTTGGCAAATTCAGCCACAATAGTGATGTCTTGTTTGGCAACAAAACTGCGTGGATTATCGGTATTGCCATCACCCCATTGCACAAAATGGTAGCCGTAATTTGGTATTGCGGTTAAAGAGCATGTGTCGCCCTTAACCAATTTACCTCCACCTTTTACTGTTCCATTTGAGGCTTGGCAAGTTACCATTGCATATTCATCAGGAAATCCTTGCAAGTTAACTAAATCTCGCCAGCCATTGGCTTTTTTATAGGATTCGAGTGACTTTACTGGTACATAAACTTGAATATAGAAACTATAAAAGCAACTTGACGAGCAAGAAGGGGGGACTGTGGCATAACAACTAATTGGAGCACCACAATTAATAAAAGCAAAATCTCCAATCGTTGTAACGGAAGAAGGAATGACAATATTCCCAGTGGCAGGTTTGGTACAACCACATATTGTCGTTTTTGTAGAATCGCTATACACTAAATAACCTTCTACATAACCATTGACACATTTAGCTCCCCAAGGAGAGCCTTTGGCTGTTCCATTATATGCTACATTGTTAACATTGAAGAAAGCAGAACCTCCAATCGAAATAACGGAGTTAGGAATAGTCACTGAGGTCAAACCGTAGCACCAACCAAAAGCATAAGTTCCAATCGTTGTTACGGAATTTGGTATAACTACTGAAGTTAAGCTATAACATTTGTCGAAAGCAGACTCACCAATCGTTGTGACAGAACTTGGAATCGTTACCGAATTCAACCAGCTGCAACCATAGAAAGCACGATCTCCAATCGTTATGACGGAATTGGGGATAGTGACCGAAATCAACCCGCTGCAATCTTCAAACGTCCTTTCTCTAATCGTTGTGACGGAATTAGGAATGGTGATAGAAGTCAGACCGTAGCAAAGCTGGAAAGCACTTTTACCAATCTTTGTGACGGAATTGGGAATAGTGATAGAAGTCATACGATAGCAAGCATAGAAGGCATTATCTCCAATATTTGTAACATCACCCGAAAACGTAATAGTACCTTTCCCTTTAGCAAAAGTGTGAGAAGTGATTACAACATTGAAAGCACCAGTACGAAGACCTTCATCACTTAATGAACTTGCGCTTTCCAATTTATATTGCGCAGTATAAGTGATAACATTATTCTGTGCCACCATTGTTAGCACCACTAGTAAAGTAATGCAACTAACAAAAATTCTTTTCATCATTTTGAGGTTTTATGTTGTAGTTCGTGATAAAATTCAATCAAATGCTCACCCAGATTGCCCACATGTACGGGATTGCCAACTCCTTCTAATCCTAAATTCTCTGCTATCGCTTGAGCAATTTGTCGGTTAGTTGTTTGAACATCAGTTGGGGTACTACCTTTAGAAGCAATTAATTGATTATACTTAACTAATAGTCCGGGGTTACGTTCTATAAGTTCAAAGCAACGGAAGGTTAATGTGTTGACCGGTTCAACATGTGTTCTTGCCCAAGGAAGCAAGTCTTGCATTAGATACTCAAAATTATCCATACTTTATTCCCTAATTCGTGTCGGGCGCAACATTTTTTGCCTCCACAATCGGCAGAAGGCAGTTGCCGTTTTAGATAGTTTATAGTTTATAGTTGATAGTTGACAATACACAACAAAAAAGCAGGTCCGAATTTCTCGTCCTGCTATCTTAGGCCTTAGGAATTGCCTTCTTACCTGAACGAACAACTCCGAACCTGCCGTATGTATATACACATACACGCACCAATATTATATAAGGTGCAGTACATGTGTCTAAATAATACATACTAACAGCCATTCATCATTGCTTCGCCTTGGGTAATTTATTGAGTTTCCTAAGTTCAAGATAGCCAAGATTCGAAGCGTAACAAACGCTTTCTTTTCATTATGTCTTGCTACTATTTTACGTCTGTAGCCAATTCTTCACTAAGAATTAAGACGATTATAGTAATGTACTTAATGCTGCACTTATTTCGGCATTAGTAATGTTCTCCTGTTCGTTCTTATCATAAATGGTAACTAAAATAATTTGCTTGTTGCTTTCTTCGAGGAAACAATTTAGCGTAATTACTCGCGCACCACCACTTTTGCCCTTCCCTTTTGAGGTAATTGCCATCCGAATCTTTCTAAATCCATCTTTCAACAAAACACCTTGCTCAGGATTATCTTGTAATGATTGCAGCAAATTCCTGAAATCTTCTTTAATAGAGGCATACTTCTTTGACAAGCGTTTGATACGCTTATCAAATTCAGGGGTTGTAATAATATTATAGTTCATTAAGCAGAGTATAAGCGTTATTACCCATCATTTGTCCCTTAGCAATCATTTTAGCATGCCTGCCGGCATCAGTTATCTCCTTAAGAAATGCTGTCTTAGGAGAAACTCGTTTGGCTGGTTTTACGTATTCCCGATAAGGGATACCTTGCTCACTGGCTATTGATAACAACCATTCCAACTGATTCTTTGTTCTTGGTAAAAATAATAATTCCGGCATATTTTCTTCGTTATTTGCGTTTTGCAGCGCAAAATTACAAATAAAATTTGAGATACGCAAACTTTTTAAATGGAAAATGGAGAAATGAGAATTGAGAATGTGTTTTTTTGAGTATGATCCCCCCCTCCTTACAAAAAATCGCCTATCTATTTTGGTGTAGATAGGCGATTAGTCACGATTATTCAATAAGTTTCTTATAATGCACACGCTTAGGATTGACTGCGTCTTCACCGAGGCGAAGTTTCTTATTGGCTTCGTATTCGGAATAGGAGCCCTCGAACCAATAAACACGGCTATCGCCTTCGTATGCAAGGATATGCGTGCAAATACGGTCCAAGAACCAACGGTCGTGGCTAATCACAACAGCACAGCCGGCAAAGTTCTCCAAACCCTCCTCAAGTGCGCGAAGGGTATTCACGTCTATGTCATTGGTGGGTTCGTCCAGTAAAAGGACATTGGCCTCCGATTTGAGCGTAAGTGCCAAATGCAAGCGATTGCGCTCACCACCGGAGAGCATACCGCACTTCTTCTCTTGGTCAGCACCGGCAAAATTGAAACGACTGAGGTAGGCACGGGCAGAGATTTCACGTCCGCCAACACGGATAAAGTCGGTACCGTCGGAAATCGTTTCAAAGACGGATTTATTGGGGTCTATACCCGAGTGAACTTGGTCCACATAGCCAACTTTGACCGTCTCGCCAACCTCAAAAGTGCCCTTATCTACGGTCTCCTGCCCCATAATCATACGGAAAAGGGTTGTTTTACCGGCACCATTGGGGCCAATAATACCCACTATGCCATTAGGAGGCAGCATAAAGTTCATTCCCTCAAAGAGGCAACGGTCACCAAAGGACTTCGCCACATCAACGGCATTGATGACCTTATTACCCAAACGAGGTCCGTTAGGAATAAAGATCTCCAGTTTCTCCTCACGCTCTTTCTGCTCCTCGTTGAGCATACGGTCGTATGCACCGAGACGCGCCTTGGATTTGGCCTGTCGTGCCTTAGGCGCCATGCGCACCCATTCCAATTCGCGCTCCAAGGTCTTGCGCCGTTTGCTGGCCTGCTTCTCCTCCATCGCCATGCGCGTTGTTTTTTGCTCAAGCCACGAGGAATAGTTACCCTTCCAAGGAATACCCTCTCCACGGTCGAGTTCGAGAATCCAACCGGCCACATTATCCAAGAAATAGCGGTCGTGGGTAATGCAGATGACGGTGCCGGCATACTGCTGCAGGTGTTGCTCCAGCCAATCAATAGACTCAGCGTCAAGGTGGTTGGTGGGCTCGTCAAGAAGCAGTATATCGGGTTGCTGCAAGAGAAGACGGCAAAGGGCAACACGGCGACGTTCACCACCGGAGAGCGTAGCCACCGAAGCGTCATCATCAGGACAACGCAGCGCATCCATAGCGCGGTCCAGTTTGGTATCAATGTTCCAAGCGTCGGCAGCATCAAGTTTGTCCTGCAACTCGGCTTGGCGTGCAAGCAGTTTGTCGTAATCGGCTTCGGGGTCAGCAAAAGCGTTGTTGATCTCGTCGTACTCGCGCAACATATCCATAATAGGTTGCACGCCCTCCTGCACGCACTCACGGACCGTCTTGGCAGGGTCCAGTTTGGGGTCTTGCTCCAAATAGCCAACCGAATAACCCGGCGAGAAAACGACCTGTCCTTCGTAGTTCTTCTCTACGCCGGCAATAATCTTCATAAGCGTAGATTTACCGGCACCATTAAGACCAATAATGCCGATTTTAGCCCCATAGAAGAAACTGAGGTATATGTTGTTAAGTACTCGTTTTTGTGGCGAGAAGGCCTTGCTCACGCCCACCATTGAAAATATAATCTTCTTATCGTCAGACATAGTTAGTTTGTAAATTTGTAAGTTGGAGTATGGATCGTTCGCTGCGCTCACTGATGGAATATGGAGTATGGATAGTCCTTATTCTTTCAGCGAAGCGGTCCTAATTCTATCAGCCGTGCGGTCATTGGTTACCGTTCTTCGTATGTTCCGTCGGTGTAATAAACCACAATCTTGGCCACCTTCTTCTCAATAATAGGTTGTGGCTCAGATTTAGGGGCAGCCGGTGCTGCTGTAGGCGTTAATTCGGGGTGTGGCTGCTCAATAGGCGGCATGTCAAATAGCGTGGTTTGGGGACCATCGCCATTCATGCGGTACATAGAGCCGATACCCAGAATAAGCCAATCGGAGTTGATGGTGCGAAAGCGATTAAGGACTGCTTGCAGGACATCTAAACTGGGATTGTTGCGCCCACCCATAATGTTGGAAATAGTTCCTGCACTAATGCCGACTTGCTCGGCAAATTGTTTAGCGGATAAGTGCTCCGCCTCCATGACCTGTTGTAAACGTTGTCTTTCGTTCATTGTATTATCTATTTACTGATATTATTAACAAAATATGCAAATTTGTATATCCAATTTGAGTGCAAAGATATGAAAATTATTTCACATTTGCAAATGTTTTACAAAAATAATTTATTCACAACTGAGATTTACATTTGCAAATTCACAAAAGTATATCACCAATTCGCATATCTACAACACATACTAATAGCTACTTTAAGCAAATAATAATATCTATTCATTATCAATATATTACATCATATATAAACAGATATTTATAAGTTATTGACAGGATTGATTGGATATGTGTAAAATATATTATGCAGTAGTTTATGCAATATATGTTAAGTTACTTATTTTGTACTATTTATATCATTTATTTTGCTGCAAAATATGGAGTATAGTTGACGTGTTGAGTTGTGAACTGAAATATATATCAATAGTTCACATTGTGCAAGGCGGATATAATAAGCACACTTCAATGTTGTGAAATGCGCCTGTATAAGGATTGTGAAGTTTACAAATATGCAGTGATTGGGCAATTCACCTTTCTATGGCGAGTCTGCCCCACTCTACGGTTAAATGGAGAATGGAGAAATGAGAATAGATAACAGAAAATGAAAAACAAAAAGCGCGCAGGAGACTGCGCGCTTTAGGATAAATTACCCTATTTGTCGGATTAGAGCGTTTTGGCGACTTCTACGGTTTCGAAGGTTTCTATCATATCGCCTTCAACAACATCGTTAAATGCCTTAATACTTAAACCGCACTCTTGGTTAAGACCAATCTCTTTGATATCGTCTTTGCCATGCTTCAAGCTGCTGAGGTCGCCCGTGTGAATAACGATACCGTCACGGATGACACGGCACTTATTGGTGCGTTTGGCTTTACCCTCACGCACAATACAGCCGGCAATGGTTCCCACTTTGGAAATGTGGAACGTTTGCAGGACTTCGAGTGTAGCCGTAACTTCCTCCTTAATATCGGGCGAAAGCATACCAGCCATAGCGGCCTTAAGTTCCTCAATGGCGTCGTAAATAATGCTATAGATACGAATATCCACTTCCTGCTCCTCAGCCATCTTGCGTGCAGTACCCGTAGGACGAACATTGAAGCCAACGATAATGGCATTTGAAGCAGCAGCAAGCATGACATCGCTATCTGAAATAGCACCGACTGCACCATGAATAACATTAACCTGTATATTCTCAGTAGAGAGTTTGATAAGCGAGTCTGACAATGCTTCAACAGAACCGTCAACATCACCTTTGACGATAAGGTTAATCTCCTTAAAGTCTCCAATAGCGAGACGACGGCCAATCTCGTCCAAACCGATATGTTTCTTGGTGCGGAGAGATTGCTCACGCTGCAGTTGTTCGCGTTTGTTGGCAATCTCACGTGCTTCCTGTTCGGTAGGCAGGACGTTAAACTCGTCACCTGCTTGCGGAGCACCATTTAAGCCAAGAATAACGGCCGGTTCACCCGGAAGGGCTTGCTGAATCTTCTGCCCACGTTCGTTGAACATGGCTTTAATCTTGCCGTGATATGTTCCGGCGAGAACGATGTCACCCATGTGGAGTGTACCGTCGCTGACAAGGATAGTAGCCACATAGCCACGTCCCTTGTCCAAGGTAGATTCAATAATAGACCCCTTGGCACGACGATTGGGGTTGGCTTTGAGTTCGAGCATATCGGCCTCGAGCAGCACTTTCTCCAACAACTCAAAGACACCGGTACCTGCTTTGGCAGAGATGTCCTGAGATTGGTATTTTCCGCCCCACTCTTCGACAAGGATATTCATGTTGGAGAGTTGCTCCTTGATCTTGTCGGGATTAGCGCCCGGTTTATCGCACTTGTTGATAGCAAAAATCATCGGAACGCCTGCTGCCTGAGCGTGGTTGATGGCCTCAATGGTTTGTGGCATGACGGCGTCATCAGCAGCGACGATGATAATAGCAATATCCGTTACCTTGGCACCACGAGCACGCATAGCGGTAAAGGCCTCGTGACCCGGAGTATCCAAGAAAGTGATATGTCGTCCGTTCTTAAGTTTGACGTTGTAGGCACCGATGTGCTGGGTAATACCACCTGCCTCACCGGCAATGACGTTCGTATTACGAATATGGTCAAGGAGAGATGTTTTACCGTGGTCAACGTGACCCATGACGGTAACAATCGGGCAACGCTCAGTGATGTCGGCCTCGTTGATTTCCTCGTCGGCATTGATTTCCTCCGTTACCTTGGCGCTGACGTATTCAGTAGTAAAGCCAAATTCCTCAGCAACGAGGTTGATGGTTTCTGCATCCAAACGCTGGTTGATAGAAACCATGACACCCAACATCATACACGTACCAATGACCTTAGTAACGGGAACGTTCATCATGGTAGCGAGGTCGTTTGCCGTTACAAACTCAGTGAGTTTGAGTACAGTAGATTGAGCTTGCTGTTCGGCTTGCTCTTCCTGCCGCTTCTGTTGCTCCTGTTTACGACGCTCATTCTTGTGAATAGAGGTCATGGATTTACTATGACGTTCGTTCAGTGAAGCGTTGATATTCTTCACATTACGCCGTATCTCATCGTCATCGATTTCGGTCTTGAAGGAATGCTTATCTTTCTTCTTTCCGCCCTTTTGGTTGCGTGCATCATTGATGTCCACGCGCCCTTGGCGAATGCGCTCGCGTTTGCGTTTTTCTCCGCCTTCGCCGTTTGGTGCGCTTGCCTCACTGCCATTTTGTCCACCTTGTTTGGCAGCGGGTTGCTGTTGTTTTTTACGTTGTTGCTCGCGCTCCATCCGTTCGCGCTTTTTCTCCTCCTTGGTTTTCTTGGTAGGATGAGTAGCTTGATTGATGGCGCTGAGGTCGATTTTGCCGAGCACTTTGAGTTGTTGATTAGCGGCAGCGGCGGCCTTAATGTCGCCGGGTGTTTTTGCCAATTCAACGGGCTTTTCAGGTTCAGCCGGCTTCTCGGGGGCCTGTTTCTGCACAGGTTGTGCGGGCTTCCCGGGAGCAGGTTTGGGTGCCTGTTTGGGCTGTGCCGGTTTATTGGCTGCCGGCTTTGCAGGAGCAGGTTTAGCCGTTTTATCCTGCACAGGTTGTGCGGGTTTGGCCGGTTGCTCCGGTGCAGCAGGTTTGGGGTTGATTTCAATCTTCCCTACCACCTTGGGCTGTGGCACCTCCGTCGGGATGTGCTCGGGCTCCTGTTTTTTCTCCTTAGGTTCTATACTAATCGAAGCAGGCATCTCCCGTTCCTGACGCTCTTGGGCCAGTTTTTCTGCTTCGAGTTTAAGTGCCATGTCCTTGTTAAATTCCTTGGCAAGAAGCAGATACAGGTCGTCATCGATACGCGTATTGGGATCGGTGGCGATTTCTTTTCCCTGCTTAGCACAGAATTCAACGGCAGTGGACATGCCGATGTTGAGTTCTTTACAAGCTTTGATTAGTTTTGTAGCCATAATTTAGTATTGTTTAGTCATTTTCAAATTCGGCAGCGAGGACTTCGAGAACGTGGTCAACGGTCTCCTCCTCAAGGTCGGTACCCTTCAGCAATTCGTCTTTGGACTTAGCCAAAACAGCTTTGGCGGTATCCAAGCCCATTGCCTTGAAGGCATCGAGTACCCATTGGTCGATTTCGTCGTTGAACTCGTCCAAATAAATATCTTCGAGGTCCTGCTCGTCCATCTCACGATATACATCAATTTGGTAACCGGTGAGCATACAAGCCAGTTTGATGTTAAAGCCACCCTTACCGATAGCCAAAGAAACCTCGTCGGGCTTGAGATAAACATCTGCGTGTTTGGTCTCCTCGTCAATGGTCATCGAACTGATTTTGGCAGGTGCCAAAGCACGTTGAATGAAGAGGTTGATGTTGGAGGTGTAGTTGATAACGTCGATATTCTCGTTACGCAACTCGCGCACGATGCCGTGAATACGGGCACCTTTTATACCGACGCACGCGCCCACGGGATCAATACGGTCGTCAAAGCTCTCAACAGCCACTTTGGCGCGCTCACCCGGGATACGGGCAATGTTCTTAATGGCAATCAAGCCATCGTGTACCTCAGGCACCTCCTGCTCAAACAGACGTTGGAGGAACAAGGGGCTGGTACGGCTAAGAATGATCTTGGGGTTTTGGTTTTTATTCTCGACTTGCACAACCACGGCGCGAACGGTGTCGCCCTTACGGTAGAAGTCGGTGGGAATTTGGTTCTGCTTAGGCAGATAGAGTTCGCTGCCGTCTTCATCGAGCAGCAACATCTCTTTCTTCCATACTTGGTAGAGCTCACCACTAACGACTTGCCCCAACATATCCGAATAGCGGAGGTAAAGGTTCTCCTTCTGCAACTCAAGAATCTTGGAAGCCAAGGTTTGGCGCAAGTTGAGAATCATACGACGTCCGAAGGAAGCGAACTCGACCTTGTCGGTAAACTCCTCGCCGACCTCAATTTCGGGGTCAATTTTCTGCGCTTCGCTCAACTCCACTTGGTTCTCGGGATTAGCCACGTCTCCGTCCTCCATCACGAGGCGGTTGCGGTAGATTTCCAAGTCACCTTTGTCGGGGTTGATGATGACATCGTAGTTAGCGTCTGTGCCATATACTTTGGCGATGACACTACGGAAAGAATCCTCCAGCACATTGATAAATGTCTGACGGTCAATGTTTTTGAGTTCTTTGAACTCTGAGAAAATGTCAATCAGGTTGATTGACTCTTGCGTTTTAGCCATAAATTATATTATTTTTTTCGATTTTTCGATATTTCGATGATTCGAGGTTAGTTAAACCTTGAGGTCATAACGGATATATTTCACGTCGCCGTACCCGAAAGTGAGGGTCTGTGTCTCTTTTTTGTTTTTCACATCCACCGCAAACGTCTCTTCGTCCACCGACACCAACTGACCATGCAGTTTCTTGCCTTCTCCGGTCAGCAGTTCCACGTCGTGTCCAAGATTCTTTTGGTACTGAATCTTGGTCTTGAAGGGGGCTGTCAGGCTGACGCTGCCCACTTCCAAGGCATAATCCTCTTTATCGCCCAATTGGTCCACCAAATAGCGGTTCAGGTCAGCGCAGAAATCAACATCTACCACGCCGAGGCGGTCCACCTCCACGAGGATGTTTTGGTCCTTGTCAATCTCTAACGTTTGCAGTTCATAATCGGTGTCTTTCAAGAAGTTTTCCACCAATGTTTTTACTTGTTCAACAGATACCATAGTATGTACTATTTAGATATGTACAATGTACAATTTATATGCTATTTAGAAGTTCAATTTGCACGAATTGAGGGAACCTTTTCGGGTCCCCTCATTCAAATCGACTGCAAATATACAACAAAAATTTGACATACGCAAATAATTTGGGCACAAAATAGATTTTTAATCTATAAATAGGCGGTTTTTGTATAGTAGCGAGGTCGGTGCCCTCGAATATACAACAAAAATTATTATTGTTACCATACGTGAACGAACGATAAACGAACGATGAACGGAGGATGAATTTGGGGTGTTGTTTTGGGGCAAAAATTTTGGTTTTGGCAGTGATTGAGTGGTCGCGATTTGGTCACGAAATACACAGGCAC
>JAKSMY010000052.1 GCA_024400275.1 Paludibacteraceae bacterium
ACTGGAATCCTGAGCTCATTTTGCATACCTATCCATTTTTACCGGACAGCAATAACTTTTTTTCAATTATGCAAGAAAATCAGTACTTTTTTGCTATTTTGAATCTACAGACTTGCTAAACCTGTTAAACCTGTTAAACTTGTTAAACCTGCTAATCTATGAATCAAAATCAAAAAAAGGGGCTCTTATATGCCCTGTTCGAACTGCTGAAAGCAGTCTTCTCTATCGGTGCAAGACACATCGACAAGCACACGAATGAGTAATCACTAACCCCTCTAAACTCTAAACTGTAGCGCCTCCGGCGCGTCCTGTAGGCAGCAAAGCTGCCGTCCTCTAAACTAAACAAGAATTGCGAGTGTGCAATTCTTGTTGCTTTGTTGTATATTGGGACGCCGCCTTTGCTCGCTTTACTCGCAAATTCCCCCCAATGTACGGTCGCGTCTTGCGGGATATACGCAAATATCGGGCAATAGGGCATACGCCCTCTATAGTCCCTTTTGTGGCTTTCTTTTGCTGGCAAGCCGACAACAAAAGCCCACAAAATGCACTATATTTGATATAAATATCAACTTATTGCCCTCTTTATTTGCGTATATCAAATTTTTGTAGTATATTTGCACGTTTTTTCGATTATAAAAATATGAAAGCATTTGTTTTTCCCGGTCAAGGAGCCCAATTTGTCGGAATGGGCAAAGACCTATATGAGGCTTATCCTGTGGCTAAAGACATGTTTGAAAAAGCTAACGATATCTTGGGATTCCGCATTACGGACCTTATGTTCAACGGCGAACCCGATGACCTCAAACAAACTCAAGTTACACAACCCGCCGTCTTCCTGCATTCTGTTATCATGAATCAGGTAATGACTATCTGGCACCCTGATATGGTGGCCGGTCATAGTCTCGGCGAATACTCCGCACTCGTTTCCTGCGGTGCCCTTCGGTTTGAAGATGCCATCGTTCTTGTTAGCAAACGTGCTGCCGCCATGCAGAAAGCTTGCGAAATGCAGGAATCAACGATGGCTGCCGTACTCGGTATGCCGGACGAACGAGTAGATGAAATTTGCCAGCAGGTTTCTGGCGACGTGGTCGTGGCGGCTAACTTTAACTGCCCCGGACAAGTCGTTATCAGCGGCACAATATCCGGTGTGGATAAAGCCTGCGATTTATTACGCGAAAATGGTGCCAAACGTGCTATCAGACTACAAGTAGGAGGCGCTTTCCACTCGCCACTTATGCAACCCGCTGCCGAAGAACTGAAAGAGGCTATCCTTGCTACCGAGTTCCACGAACCGATTTGCCCTATCTATCAGAATGTGAACGCTTATCCGCAACGTGATCCGGAGGAAATACGGCAAAATCTTCTCCTTCAACTCACGGCTCCTGTTCGTTGGACACAGACTATCAAAAATATGATCTGCGATGGTGCTACCGAATTCTATGAATACGGCCCCGGTGACGTACTCAAAGGACTGATACGGAAAATTGATGCCAACGTACAAGTCGGCTAATATCAACTATCAATTGTCAACTATCAATTATCAACTATAATAATGTACAGAACAGTTACTTGCGGCGAATTAAGACTCGCTGATGTAAAAAAAACGGTAACACTCGCCGGCTGGGTACAACGTATCCGTAAAATGGGTGGACTAACGTTTATTGACTTGCGTGACCGGTACGGTATCACACAATTGGCTTTCAATAACGATAAACTGTCTCTTGCCGAAGGGTTGGGTAGGGAGTTTGTACTTCAAGTTACAGGCACCGTTATTGAACGGCAATCCAAAAATCCCCAACTGCCTACAGGAGAAATCGAAATAGACGTACAGGACGTTAATATACTGAATCCGGCACTCACTCCGCCTTTCACCATTGAAGACGAGAGTGATGGCGGCGATGACCTTCGAATGAAGTACCGCTACCTGGACTTACGTCGTCCTATCGTTCGCAAGAACCTCGAACTGCGCCACAAAATGGCATTCGAGACACGCCGCTACCTTGATGAACAAGGTTTCTTGGAGGTCGAAACACCTGTTCTGGTTAATTCGACACCGGAAGGCGCACGTGACTTTGTTGTTCCAAGTCGCATGAATCCCGGAACTTTCTACGCGCTCCCACAAAGCCCGCAAACACTCAAACAGCTCCTTATGGTCAGCGGCTTTGACCGTTATTTCCAAATCGTTAAGTGCTTCCGTGACGAGGACTTGCGTGCTGACCGACAACCCGAATTTACACAGATAGACTGCGAGATGTCCTTCATCGAACAGGAGGATATCCTCAATATGTTCGAAGGCATGATTAAACACCTCTTTAAGTCTATTCTCAATATCGAATTGCCGCAATTGCCACGAATGACTTGGGCTGACGCTATGAAATACTACGGCTCGGATAAACCCGATACACGTTTCGGTATGACCTTTGTTGAACTGCACGACCTGTTCCACGCCGTAGAAGCAGCCAAACCCGAAGCCGAACGCTTTGCCGTATTGGCTGATGCCAACTACATCGGCGGTATTTGTGCCAAAGGATGTGCTTCTTACACTCGCAAACAGTTAGATGCCCTTACGGATTACGTAAAACGCTCACAAATAGGCGCTAAAGGACTTATCTACGCTCGTGTTGAAGAGGGTGGGAACGTTAAATCCAGTGTCGATAAATTCTATTCACAAGATGTGCTGCAATCGCTCAAACAGGCTATGCAGGCGGAAGAGGGCGACTTGATCCTCATTCTCTGTGGTGATGACGCAATGAAAACACGCAAACAACTGAGCGAATTGCGTCTCGAAATGGGCAGACAACTCGGCTTGCGTGACCCCAAGAAATTCTCTTGCTTATGGGTGATTGATTTCCCGATGTACGAGTGGTCGGACGAGGAACAACGCCTCATGGCAATGCACCATCCGTTTACCAGCCCCAAACCCGAAGATATACCTTTGCTCGACACCGATCCGGCTGCTGTACGCGCTAACGCCTACGACTGCGTTATCAATGGTTGTGAAGTTGGTGGTGGCTCTATCCGTATTCACGATGCCAAACTGCAAGAAAAGATATTTGAAATACTGGGCTTCACGCCTGAACAGGCACAAACCAAATTCGGTTTCCTGATGAATGCCTTCAAATACGGAGCACCGCCTCACGGAGGTTTGGCTTACGGTCTTGACCGTTTGGTTAGTATCTTTGCCGGATTAGACAGTATTCGTGACTGCATCGCATTCCCCAAAAATAATCAAGGTAAAGATGTTATGCTCGGTGCTCCAAGTGTCATTGACCAAATCCAACTGGACGAACTCAAAATTGACCTCCGTAAATAAATCGCAATTCATACTATAATTGCGATTATGTAAAATAAAAGATTGGAGACTATACCCTATAATAACGATATATAGCCTGAAAATGATATATAGCCTGAATTTAGATGCAATAAACGACGATTCGTTGGAAGAACAAGCAATACCGTTGATTGAAGGAAATGATGCTGCACACCCGTTTAGGATAAATACGGGTGATGTGCTGAATGTACTTCCTCTTCGAAACATGGTGCTGTTTCCCGGTGTGTTGTTGCCTGTAGCCGTTTCCCGACCCAAATCGCAGAAACTGGTCATTAATGCCTACGAACAGGAAAAAATATTAGCCGTTGTTTGCCAAAAAGAAAAAGACGTACAAGACCCTACTGCTGAAGACTTGTTTCAATTAGGTACAGCCGCACGAATCGTGCAGGTTGTTGAATTGGACAACGCCGGTATTATGGTTATTTTGGAGGGCTTGGAACGCATTTATATAGAGGAATTTACTACAACACGTCAAAATGTTATCAAAGCACGTGTACAAGTACTGAATGAGGTGTTCCCAAGACGTGGCGACAAGGAGTTCTTGGCTATATGCAGCAACATCAAAGACCAGGCTATCAACGTTATCCGTAAATCCGATAAGACACCGCCTGAAGCAGGAATTACACTCCGTAATATAGATAATCCGCCTACCCTTGTAAATTATATCTGCGTCAATTTTGGCTTTAAAATAGACGAAAAGCAACAATTGTTGGCATACGAGACGATTCACGAAAGAGCTTTTCACTTGTTGGAACTGCTCAATAAAGAGTCACAAATGTTGCAAATGAAGGCTGATATTCAAAGCAAGACACAGGAAGATTTGGATAAAGAACAGCGCGAATACTACTTGCAGCGACAAATTGAGACCATTCAAAAGGAATTGGGCGATACCGGCGCACAGGTCATCAAAGAAATGAAAGCCAAAGCCGAAAAGAAAAAATGGTCGAAAGATGTTAAGAAAGTCTTTGATGAAGAGATAGTTAAACTGCAACGAATGTCCACTCATTCTCCCGAATATTCGGTTCAGTTAGAGTATTTGGAAGTGCTGTTGGGACTGCCGTGGAATGAGTATAGCGAGGATAATTTTGACATCAAGCACGCTAAACAGGTGTTGGACGATGACCACTATGGCTTGGAGAAAGTCAAAGAACGCATCTTGGAATATCTGGCGGTGCAGAAGCAATTGGCAACCCGCAACCATGCAGGCAAAACCCCTATTCTATGCCTTTACGGACCTCCCGGCGTGGGAAAAACCAGTTTGGGTAAGTCCGTAGCCAAAGCACTCGGACGCAAATATGCCCGTATCAGTTTAGGCGGCTTGCACGATGAAGCCGAGATACGCGGGCACAGGCGCACGTATATAGGCGCAATGCCCGGGCGCATTATAGAAAATATACAAAAGGTGCAGACCTCTAATCCCGTCTTCGTTTTGGACGAGATAGACAAGATAGGTGCAGACTACAAAGGTGACCCTACTTCGGCTCTGCTGGAAGTATTGGATCCGGAGCAGAACAAGGCTTTCCACGATAATTTCCTTAATGTGGATTATGACTTGAGCAAGGTGCTCTTTATCGCCACCGCCAACACGTTGGACAGTATTCCGCGTCCCCTACTCGACCGCATGGAACTGATAGAAATGACCGGTTATTTGATGGAAGAAAAAGCCGAGATAGCCAAACATCATTTAGTGCCAAAGGAATTGGAGGAACACGGTCTGAAAGGCTCCCAATTACGCTTTAATAAAGATATTCTCTTCCAAATGATAGACGACTACACCCGCGAATCCGGTGTGCGCTCTTTGGAACGTCAGATAGCCACGATTTGTCGTAAGGTAGTAACCAAGATAGCGTTGGAGGAAGATTATAACGTAGCGGTGACCAAAGAGGACTTGATTACCTATTTAGGACAAAAACGTTTCTCGCGTGACCAGTACGAGAACAATAAATACATCGGTGTTGTCACCGGTTTGGCTTGGACGCAGGTAGGCGGTGAGATTCTTTTTATCGAGACCAGTCTGTCTCCTGCCAAGCAGCCCACCCTTACCTTGACGGGTAATTTGGGCGATGTGATGAAAGAGAGTGCCACGTTGGCATTAGGCTATATCAAAGCCCACTCTGAACAGTTAGGTATTAAGCGCAAGGATATGGATACGCAATCGGTCCACGTACACGTACCGGAAGGTGCTATACCGAAGGACGGTCCCAGTGCCGGCATAACGATGACTACGGCTATGGTCAGTGCTTTCACCAAACGTAAGGTTCGCCCGCGTATTGCTATGACAGGCGAGATGACTCTGCGCGGTAAGGTACTGCCTATCGGTGGCGTTAAGGAGAAAATCTTAGCTGCCAAACGTGCCGGCATAACCGATTTGATACTTTGTGAAGATAATCGTAAAGATGTCTTGGAAATTCCTGAAATGTATCTGTCCGGTCTCACTTTTCACTATGTGGCAGATATTCAGGACGTGTTAAACTTTGCTTTACTGTAAGATGTTACTGCTTCTGGTTTTTCTTTTATCGGCGATGGTTATTTCGTTCCTCTGTTCCACACTGGAATCTGTTTTGATGACCACCACGTTGTCGTATATCACCATGCGTGAGGGAGAGGGCTACGTGCCTGCCAAGCGCATGAAAGGATATAAGTTGGAGCCGGAGAAGCCATTGGCTGCTATTCTGTCGTTAAATACGATTGCCAATACGGTAGGCGCAGCAGGCGTGGGTCAGCAAGCCAATATACTTTTTGGCAGCCAGTGGTTTGGTGTGGTCAGTGCCGTTGTTACGTTGCTTATACTGATTTTCTCCGAGATTATACCGAAAACATTTGGAACAACTTATTGGAAAAATCTCATGGGCTTTACGGCAAACACCATTCATGTGCTGATAATCATTATGTATCCTTTCGTCAAATTGATAGGTTGGCTCTCACATCTCTTTCCTGAGACGGAAGAGGCGGCAGTCAGTCGTGAAGAAGTATTAGCGATGGCAGACGTGGGTGAGGAAGAAGGTGTTATTGAGGAAGACGAGAATAAGATTATCCGGAATGTGATGCGTTTGGACGATGTCAAAGCCAGCGATGTGATGACCCCGCGTGTCGTGGCTGCCACTGCACCGGAGAGTATGACCTTAAAAGCCTATTATGACTGCGATGATTATGACCATTTTTCGCGTATTCCTGTTTATTCGGATTCGCCGGAATATATCACAGGCTATGTCATGCGTGATGACGCTTTGGAGAACTTGACCGAGGACCATTTCTCGATGACTTTGGGACAGATTAAACGTTCCCTACCCCAGTTTAGCGAGAATATGTCAATCGGTGATATATTCGACCGCATGCTGAAGGAAAAATCACAGATTAGTGTTGTGATAGACGAATACGGCTGTTTCCAAGGTATATTGACTTTAGAAGACGTTATAGAAACTATTTTCGGTTTGGAGATTATTGACGAGAACGACCAATTTGCGGACCTGCAGCAGTATGCGCGTGAACGCTGGAAACAACGTCAGAAACGTTTCCGCCAGCCTCTGCCCAAGGGACAGAGCTAAAATTACAAGTCTCTTATAAAGACATTCCCGAGTGTGGAGTTCTTTTGTTTGGCCTCTACGTAATTATTCCAGAAAGCCATCAATTCAGGTGTCGGGTTCTGAATGAATAACTCAGCCCCCTGCCCTGCTATGCGTTGTTCCACCAGTCCCAATGTGATCTGATGCGTATCCAATGCCGGCTGATAGGTGCGTTCCTCCTTGCCTTCGGCATATACCTCGCGGAGAATGCCTACTTCCGTCATACGGCTGATTAGTTGGGCAACCATGCGTGTAGGCAGATGTTCCTGCTGTGCTAATTGGTGGGCAGTCAGCGGTTGTTCGTCCTGTTCAAAACGACGAATAATAATGCTTAATATATACAGCATAACGCTGTCTTTGTAGCGACGGGACATAGAATCTAATTCTTTCTCGTATTCGTAGTCTTCATGGTTCTGAATACTGAAGGACATCTCCGCCCCGACCAGTATCATCAGACACGACCACTGCAACCATGTTAGCAGCAAAGGAATACTGGCAAAAGCACCATATACAACGCTGGTACGTGACAGGAAAACGATGATATACACGGACAACATTTGCAGCAGTTGAAACAGCGTACCGATAACGATGCCGGGTATCACGGCACTGATAAAGCGTACTTTGGTATTCGGAATAGCCATATACATCCACGTCATCACAGCCCACGCCACGATGAACGACAGGAACTTAACCAGCCAAGTCTGCATGTTCTTCAGCCACGCCACCTGCGCCAAGCCGGATGCGGCTGTATTAAAGAATATACTCAAGCCGGAAGTAACAACCATCAAAATCGGAATAAGGAAGAGAATAAAGATATAATTAGTCATTTGCCGTCCGATAGAACGAGACTGATGTACGTTCCAGATGCCGTTAAACGACTGCTCTACCGTGCGGAAGAACGAATACACTGCCCACAACAAGATAAGCAGCCCTACGCCGATAAAAGCCCCTCCCTGTGCAGTATCCAGATAGCGTTCAACAAATCCCATGACCATCGGCACCAAATTCATTTGTCCGAGAAACGAATCATTCAGGTAGCCTTCAATAATGCCGCCAAAGCCAAATCCTTTGGCTACAGCCAGTACCATAGCCAGAATAGGCACAATGGCAAAGACCAGCGAATAGGTCAATCCGCTGGCACGTATATTGAGGTCTTTGTCCAAGAATCCGCGGATAGACAGGATAATCGTTTTGAGTGTTGCATAGATGACGCGTTTCGTTTTCGAAACGATTGTGTTGTCGGTAGTATGCCACAGTTCGACTGTGATAAAGTTCTTGATTTGTTGAAAGCGTTTCATATATTGATGTTCACATAATTGCAACAAAAATACAGCAGATTTATAAGCCGGGTTCTGTGCGCCGAAGGCGTGTCTGTCATTAATCTTGACGAACACATTGCTGTGTCGTTCTCTCGCTTCCTACCCTCCCACTTGGCCGAGCAAGCCTCAAACGTGGGTTTACATGGAATTGCACTACACTGTATGCTCGTTTCACAATACTCGTCTCTGTAGCGGTGACCAAACATTGCTGCCTGACGGTCATTAGCCGCAGTGTTGCTCTATAGTGCCCGGACTTTCCTCTTC
The DNA here is from genome assembly GCA_024400275.1 of Paludibacteraceae bacterium. Next base: position 8,478 of record JAKSMY010000052.1, read on the forward strand.
GTTTAGACAACGAAGCGACAGACCAATCTACTGTATTCACGCTGCAAATATACTAAAAAAAATTGATATACGCAAATAAGAGGGGTACGAAATAGATTTTTAATCTATGCAATAGATGTTTTTGGCATAGTAGTGGGGTGCTTGCACACCAAAGACAATGCCAAAACAGATATAGGAGGCGCAAGCCGTGTAGCCCAATTATTTGCGTATATCCAAAGAGACGCGACCCTATTTCGGGGGAATTGCGAAACAATTCGTGTCCTTGTGGCTAAGAATTGCTTTTTCGCAAGGCGGAGTCCGAAATCCAAAGTGTAGGGCGAACAGATACGCGCAAAAATGAATACGCGCGATGTAACTGTAGCCCTACACGCGGAAGCAATACGAATTTAATCTTTTGTGTGTTTGTCGATGTGTCTTGCACCGATAGAGAAGACTGCTTTCAGCAGTTCGAACAGGGCATATAAGAGCCCCTTTTTTTGATTTTGATTCATAGATTAGCAGGTTTAACAAGTTTAACAGGTTTAGTTTTTTTCTTTGTATCGGTAGTGATAATCAACTCCTCGTCGAAAGTGGCTTACTGCAAAGAATTTGCCGTGCAAATTAGGGCAGCCGCACTTTCTCCTCTCCCCAAAAAGTTAACTTTTCGGGGGCCCTGGGTATCGATAATGATAGTCGATACCCATAATAGCGCCGACAAAGGTTAGTATTTCGCCGTACGCGACGAGTGCGGAATAGTGGATTTCGCCCTTGGGGTCAATGTATATACACAGGAAGATTAGCACCATTCCTGCGGTACACATAACAACGGCTAATATGTATTGAATTTGTTGTTTCATAGTGTTTGACACCCCCCAGCCCCCTCAGTAAGGGGGGGGGGAGTTTGGATTATAGACCGTGCGCTACGCACTTAGTCTTCGAGCGAAGCGTCGTACTCTTGACCGCACACGTGCCACAGGTAGGCGTTGAGTGTCTTGTACTCGGTTTGGTTGGCGAAAGCCTGTTGGTCCTGAACGCGTTTTACGTTGTTCAGTTTGCGGGCTGCCACCAGTGCCTGTACGGCGGCGAAGCGGTTCCAGCGTGCCTGTTCGTCGGACGTGATTGGGTGATTGGTAAGGTCACGTTTGCCGTAGTTGACCGAGTAAGCGCGTCCTTCGCCGGCGTTGTTTTTGGATTGGCGTTGAGCAGCACCAAAATTACCTTTGATTTTGCCGTGCAGTTCCTCGATGGGGTACGCGAATTTCATTCTTGCCATAATGTCGTGTTCGGCACTCCTGTCGTAAAGGTTGGACGACCACGTCGTCAACAGGACGACGGAGGCCTCCACTCTCCCCAAAAAGCGGGCTTTTCGGGGACCCCGGACGGCACAAGTGCCTTTTTTTAGGTTTAGGTTTATATTCTGTCCTTAGGTAAGCAATCGGGGGTTAGTTATAGCCGATTGCGCCTTTGGAACCACTACACATTCTTTTGAGACGCGTGTAGGTTTACGTCGTCGAAAGTGGCTTGCTGCAAAGAATTTGCCGTGCAAATTAGGGCAGCCGCACTTTCTCCTCTCCCCAAAAAGCGGGCTTTTCGGGGGCCCCGAACCGGTTAGTCTTCGTCGGGTTTGACAAACTCTTTCTTAACGATGTAAGAGTAGAGAGAGCCTCCAAACTTGTAGTCCGCTTTGTAGGCAGCGGTGTAGGCTTGCAGCTTGTCGTAGTTGCTTTGGTCCGTGTCGGTGGACTTGGCAGCAAGGATAGCCTTAGCAGAGGTAACGGCAGCGGAGAAGGCTGTGCGTACGGCAGTCTGTGCGGCAGTAGGTTCGCCCTCAAAGGGGTTACACATCTTGCCGGTGCTGATTTGTCCGTTGCGTTTGTTTACGCGGAAGTAAACATCGGAGTGCATACAGACCTTGCCACTCATGGACTCAACAAGAGCCATCGGTTTGATTTTTGCCATAATGTCGTGTTCGGCACTCCTGTCGTAAAGGTTGGCCGACCACGTCGTCAACAGGACGACGGAGGCCTCCACTCTCCCCAAAAAGCGGGCTTTTCGGGGACCCCGGACGGCACAAGTGCCTTTTTTTTAGTTAAGGTTTGATATTATATATTCGGGGTCATTCTTTATAGTGGCGACCGCCTTTGCCACTTCGTCGAAAGAACCTGCGCTATAAAGAATTCGCTTGGCGAATTAAACGCTACGGTTCTTTCTCCTCTCCGAAAAAACTCGCGATGTTTTTTCGGCTTGGATATATTCAGGATCCTGTTGGATAGCCAAAATGGCTTGTTGTACTTGTTTGCTTTTGTTAGGGTGTTGTTCACCGTACTGGCGGAGCAGTCCTATATAGTCCCGGCGTGCATAGTCTATTCGGTCACGGAAATACAAGTGTGATTGTTTACGTCCGTCAGATACCAGTACCCACATAATCGGTCCAAGCCTTGTCGAGTGAATCGAAATAGTCACGTATGTTATTGCCGGATTCGATGACTGCCATAGCGGCGACGATGTTTTTGAGTTTGGGGCTGTTATTGGGTAGTACCTCCCGCCCACCTATTTGCGTGATGTGACAGACGTGTTGGATATATTTTTTTGTGTTGTTGCCGTCGGTAGGCGGTGCCCATCTGGTAATGATTTTTTCGATGGTGTTGCAGCCGTGTTTGGTGATGTAGTTGCCGATGGTTATCAGAGCAGCACGGAAGCCGTAGTACATTGATATAAATTTTTCAAAGTCGGGGTCTTTCTTGTTCAACACGCACCCTTTCCAATTGTTGGCTGGGTTGATACGGATATTCAGTGGGTTGTTGTTGCGGATGCCTCTGGTCATATATTAGCGGGTTTAGCGGGTTTAACAGGTTTAGCGGGTTTAGCGGGTTTAGCAGGTTTAGAAATTAACTGCTCCAGTTCTAAACTGGTGCAAAGATATAGTCTAAAATTCCATTCTCCAAATAATTTGGGTAAAAAGTGCGTAAAAGTGCAAAAAAAGTCGTACTTTTGCAGCAAAAACTACCCAAAAGGGTCTGTCCCTAATTGGTAGTTTTTTAGTTTAGAGGACGGCGCAAGCGCCTACAGTTTAGAGGGGGAAGAGGGTGTTCACTTTTTTGTTAACAATGCCTATTTGTATATGCGTTGTGGGGGATTGGGTGTATATTAGGCAAGCACCCCACACCTATGCAAAAACATCTATTCATAGATTAAAAATCTATTTAGTACCCCAATTATTTGCGTATATCAAATTTTTGTAGTATATTTGCAGCGAATTTGGAAAATTGTATTATTATGGCAACGAAAGAAGTTAAATCAGAACAGAAGAAAGTATCTAAATTTTGGGAAGCCTGCCAAAAGTTCAAAGGAGCATTTGTAATCAACGACCCAGCCTTTGTACTATAATGCGCTACCTATCAGATACTAATAAATACAAAATGAATATAAATACTAAATCAATATGAAAAATCAAC
>JAKSMY010000053.1 GCA_024400275.1 Paludibacteraceae bacterium
CACTTTATTATTCGGCTTTCGGCATTCTCCGTTTATTCAATATTCACATATATACGGCACAAAAAAAGCGTGAACTTTCGTTCGCTTCATTTGATTACCAGAGGTCTTCGACTACCTTACAATTTCAAATGTACGCACAAAAACTCACGCAACAGCGCGAGCGTGCAAAACCGTACTTGAAATTGTAATAATTACTGAAAAGTGTCGAAGTTTTCTAGTAATCAAGTTGGGCTTACTACGCTATATCTTACTATGTCTTTGCAGGGTCATGCCCTGCGGGAGAGATTAATTTCCTTTTTCCTTATATCATTTTATTTGTTTCAATATCTCTTCGGGATTAATTCCCATTTGACTAATGGCACTCAGATGATTGCCCATTGCATTTAACGAATGACCACAATGATACATCGTGTCATCAATAATCAGCCAACGGTCGTGACTTTTATTCTTCCATTGATGCACCTCAATATGCTCTTTGCCTTTTTCTGCATCGTGGGTTGCCATTAAAATAGAAATCAATACTTCTTTCCACTTGTCGATTCCCCTCTAAACGAACTACTCTAATTTTTTGAGCAGTTGCTCCAACCGGTAATTCATTTGACTTGTAAATCTCTTTAATGTGGTATGTGATATTGTTTTCTTTTACTCCAAACAAGATCGCCATCTGTTGCTGACTAAGCCAAACAGATTCATTCTCCACTTTCACCTCCAAACGAATATCATCATTGGGCTGGTATAATACTATTTCATTTTGTTCATCCATATATTTTATAGACTCATGCCCTGCGGGAGTGGTTATATTCGGTTGCTTATAGAATTTTAATATACTCTTCCAAAGAGTGCCACAAAATTACAACATTTTTTTTATATACGCAAACTTTTTAAATGGAAAATGGAAAATAGAGAAGGGATTTTTTGCGTATTCCAAATTTTTTTTGTATCTTTGCACGCGGAAATGAAATAACTAACCCACAATATGACAAGTAAAGAAATTCGTAAATCCTTTTTGGACTTTTTTGCAAGCAAACAACACCAAATAGTGCCTTCGGCACCGATGGTAATAAAAGATGACCCGACACTGATGTTCACCAATGCCGGCATGAACCCGTGGAAAGGTATCATCTTGGGCAATGACCCAATCAAATACCCCCGTGTAGCCGACAGCCAAAAATGTCTGCGCGTCAGCGGTAAACATAACGATTTGGAGGAAGTGGGACACGATACCTACCACCACACCATGTTCGAAATGCTCGGCAACTGGTCCTTCGGCGACTACTTCAAAGCCGAAGCCATTGACTTTGCTTGGGAATATATTGTAGATGTACTGAAAATAGACCCTGCTAATCTCTACGCTACCGTCTTTGAGGGCAATCCCGAAGAGGGACTGGGACGCGACGACGAGGCAGCCGCCATCTGGGAGAAGCACCTGCCTAAAGACCACATCATCAACGGCAACAAGCATGACAATTTCTGGGAGATGGGCGATACGGGACCTTGCGGACCTTGCTCGGAGATACACGTAGATAGCCGTAGTGCAGCCGAGAAAGCCCAAGTGCCCGGACGCGAATTGGTCAACAAAGACCACCCGCAGGTGATTGAGATTTGGAACATCGTCTTTATGCAGTTCAACCGCAAGGCAGACGGCTCGCTGGAACCGCTTGCCAAGAAAGTGATAGATACCGGTATGGGCTTTGAGCGTTTGGTCCGCACCATACAGGGCAAGCAGAGTAACTACGATACGGACGTGTTCCAACCGATGTTGCACCGCATCGGTGAACTGACAGGTAGCACCTACGGCAAGGACGAGAATACGGACATCGCTATGCGCGTGATAGCCGACCATATACGTACCATCGCCTTTGCCATCACGGACGGGCAACTGCCTTCAAACGAAAAAGCCGGCTATGTCATTCGCCGTATCTTGCGCCGTGCCGTACGTTACGGATATACGTTCCTGAACCAGCGCGAGGCGTTCCTGTATAAACTCGTTCCCCAACTAATCGCCGACATGGGCGAGGCATACCCTGAACTTAAGAAACAGGAACAGCAGATAACGCCCGTCATCAAAGCCGAAGAAGAAGCCTTCCTCAAGACACTTGACAAAGGTATAGGTCTGCTGGATAAACTGATGGCGGAAGCACGCAAAGCCGGCAAGACAGAGATAAGCGGCGTAGATGTGTTCACACTCAAAGACACCTACGGATTCCCCTTGGATCTGACCGAACTTATCCTGCGCGAGAACAATATGACCACCAACGAGGACGAGTATAACCGCGCGCTGGAACACCAGAAAGAGATGGGGCGCAGTGCCAATAAACAGGACTTGGGCGACTGGACGGTGTTGGCAGAAGGCGATACCGAATTTGTGGGCTATGACCAACTGGAATGTGAGGCACATATACTCAAATACCGCAAGGTTTCACAAAAGGGTAAAGATTTCTACCAAATCGTGCTGGACAAGACACCTTTCTATGCCGAGATGGGCGGTGAAGTAGGAGACACGGGAGAGTTGAAAGTGGGAAGTGAAAAGTTGAAAGTTATTGATACGAAGCGCGAGAACGGGTTGCCTATGCACATTGTAGAGGACTTGCCCTCTTCATTCAAAGTTCAAAACTTAAAATTGACAGCTACCGTAGATGCCGAGCGTCGTCACGCTATCATGTGCAACCACACGGCAACACATATATTGGACTACTGCTTGCGCGAAGTGTTGGGCAAACATATTGAGCAAAAGGGTAGTTTGGTAACGGCAGAGAGTCTGCGTTTTGATTTCTCACACTTCCAGAAAGTAACCCCTGAAGAACTGCGCCAAGTGGAGCAGATGGCGAACGATTTTATCCGTCAGGATTATCCTTTGGACGAACATCGCGACATGCCTATAGCCGATGCCAAAGCGATGGGCGCGATTGCCCTCTTTGGCGAGAAATACGGCGACCGTGTGCGTGTAGTTAAATATGGTCCCAGCATAGAGTTGTGTGGCGGTTGCCATGTCGGTTCGACAGGACACATCGGTTCCGTACGCATTATCATGGAGACCTCCGTGGCAGCCGGAGTACGCCGTATAGAGGCGGTTACGGCTAAAGCAGCCGAGCAGGTATATGAACAGGAGGCGGACACTTTGCAACAAGCCAAAGACTTGTTCAATAATACCAAGGACCTTGTCGGTGCTATCCAAAAACTGCAAGACGAATTGGCTGCCACCAAAAAACATGTAGAGGAATTAGAAGCCGCCGCCATGGCAGAAAAAGCCAAGGCATTGTTGGCACAAGTGCAAGAAATGAATGGCTGTAAAGTGCTGCAACTGCAAGGCGAGTACCCTGCTAACTTTGCACGTGATATAGTGCCTATGCTCAAGCAGCAGTTCGATACCGAACGTTTTGCCCTGTTGGCTGCTACGCAATGCGAGGGTAAACCTGCATTGACCGTTTACCTCAGCCAGCCACTTGTGGCGGAAGGCAAGAGTGCCGGCAATATAATCAAGGCTTGCGCCAAACTGATACAAGGTGGCGGTGGCGGACAAGCGGCTTTGGCTACAGCCGGCGGTCGTGATGTGAACGGCTTGGCTGCTGCAATGAACGAAATGGTCGAGAGTTTATAGTCCGTAGTTGATGAAATTAAACGATATACCCTCTAAATTGCCTAGTGCCCACCTGCCGGAGAAGGTGAAGAATGCCCTTCGGTTTATGGTGATAGGTGGCATAGGAATGTTTGTGCAGGAGTGGTTTTTCTGCCTTGTGATGTGGCTGATGGACCAACCTGTCAAGGATTCCTTGCTCTACTATATTGCCTTTGCCCTGGGCAATATATTGGAGATGATTCCGAACTATTTTGCCACTAACTGGTACACATTCCAGACCCGTCCCAATTTGACCAATGCAGGCGGTTTTATCTTGGCACGTGGCATCAACTTGGTGCTGCAAATGGTGTTCCTGCCTTTCGTGCTGCGTTTGCTGCCGGATGCCAACAATACGATTATCACGTACGTGGTCATCTTTGTGGCAGGTATAGTGAACTTCTTGATACAATATATCTTCTTCAAGAAACCCGACAACACAAAATAGAGCCTTATGAAAATCTATCGCGCCAACCTGATTGACACACCTACTAAAGATGTTTTCCGAGTACTGAAGCACGGCTATATAGCCGTAGAGGACACCGGTACAATTTATGGCACTTATTCCGACCTTCCGGACGAATTGAAATCGTTCCCGGTAGAGGATTTGGGCGACCAGATGATGATACCCGGTTTCTGCGACATGCACGTACATGCACCTCAGTACCGCAATATGGGTTTGGCACTGGATTTGGAGTTGTTGCCGTGGCTGAACACCTACACTTTTCCCGAAGAATCCAAGTTTATAGATCTGAAGTATGCCGAACATATCTATCGCCGTTTTGTGCATGAATTATGGATGCAAGGCACGATGCGTAGTGTTGTTTTTGCAACGGTACATTATCCTGCCACGAAATTATTGGCAGACTTGTTGGTTGATTCGGGTTTGAGCAGCATGGTAGGGCAGGTTGGCATGAACCGTAACTGTCCCGAATATCTGAGTAATACGACGGAAACGATTGTACAGGGTATTCGTGACCTTGATGCCTATCTCAAGCAGAAAAGCCCTGACGGACATGTGCGTACTATTGTTACGCCTCGTTTTGTACCCACCTGCTCCGATGAAATGATGCGCCGGTTGGGCTTATTAGCCAAAGAGTTGAATCTGAATGTGCAGTCGCACCTGAGCGAAAACCGTTCGGAGATAGCATGGGTCAAGGAATTAGCCCCCGAATCGGAATGTTACGGAGACGTTTATAACCGGTTCGGCTTGTTTGGACAGCAACCGACACTTATGGCGCATTGTGTTCATTCCGAAGGCAAAGAATTGGAGATGATTAAACGTCAAAACGTGGTGGTGGTACACTGTCCGATGTCGAATATGAACCTTGGCTCAGGATTGGCTCCTATCCGTCATTTCCTTGATTGCGGTGTACACGTGGCATTGGGAACGGACGTGTCAGGAGGACATAATATGTCTATGCTCCGTGCTATTCAGTATGCCATACAAGTAAGTAAGTATTACTACGGCATATCGGGGGGTAAAGCGTCTTTCTTAAGCCAAAGTGAGGCTTTTTACCTTGCCACTACGGCAGGCGGCTCGTTCTTCGGCAAAGTAGGGTGTTTCAACCCGGGCTATGCGTTTGATGCGCTTGTTATAGATGACCATTACCTGAACTATGACAACTACACCTTGGAACAACGTCTGGAACGTTATTTCTATCTTGGTGACGACCGTGATATAAAACGCCGGTTCTGCAACGGCAAAGAACTATGCGAACCGAAGATGTAACCGATAACCGGCCCTTATCCTGGTACTTGGCAAAGGAACAGGAAGTGGCAGTGTCCGTGCAGGAAGATACCTTCTTTACTTGGATAGCCCCGCCAACTGTTATCTACGGTTTCCATCAGGTGCAGGAACAGGAAATGAATATCGCTTATTGCCAAGAACACGGTATAGCAATGATTCAACGGCATAGCGGCGGAGGGTGTGTATATGCCGATAGGGGTAATGTGATGCTGTCGTTCATCAGTCCCGATACCCATAGCGAACAGGTGTTTGCGAACTTTATCGAACTTGTGGCTGCGGCTCTGCGCCAGATGGGATACCCTGCCGTAACGACGGAACATAATGATATATTGGTGGACGGACATAAAGTCAGCGGCAGTGCATGTCAGGCACTCAAAAATGCCACTATCGTACATTCAACGATGCTGTATGATGTGGATTTCGATGTGTTGCAGCAGGCATTAACACCGTCCAAAGAAAAACTGGAGAAACATGCCGTGCAGTCGGTACGGCAACGCGTAATGAACTTAAAAACGGTAAACGATATAGGTACTACGGAGCAATTCCGGCAGACCTTGCAGCAAATGATTATCAATCTCGGGGGACAGATTTAGTCAACTTGCAACCCCCATTTAAAAGAAATGCTAAAATGAAAACGTATTTATTCTCTTCTGAATCGGTGTCTGAAGGACACCCGGACAAAGTCGCTGACCAAATCAGCGACGCCGTACTTGACAATTTCTTAGCGCAAGACCCTGAATGTCACGTGGCTTGTGAAACGATGGTTACCACAGGTCAGGTCATTGTGGCAGGTGAAGTGAAAGCCCGGTGCTACGTGGATATACCTTCCGTGGTGCGCCAGACAATTTGTCGGATAGGTTACAACAAAGCCGAGTATATGTTTGAAGCCAATAGTTGCGGTATCTTGCAGGCTTTGCATGAGCAGTCTGCCGATATTGACCGCGGCGTAACACAAGCAGATAAACTTACGCAGGGTGCCGGCGACCAGGGGATGATGTTCGGATATGCCACCAACGAGACCGAGAGTTATATGCCTCTGACGCTTGATTTGGCGCACACCTTAGTTTACACACTCGCGCGCATACGCAAGGAAGGCAGGCAAATGACCTATCTGCGTCCGGATACCAAGTCACAGGTAACGATTGAATACAATGGCAAAAATGAGCCTGTGCGGTTAGATACTGTCGTTGTTTCTACACAACATGACGAGGGTGTATCGCAAGCACAAATCAAACAGGATATACAAAATATTCTCCTGCCGGAGGTTGCCCGTCGTGACAAACATTACGGCGAGTTGTTAAAAGGTGATTTTAAGTTACTGGTCAACCCGACAGGTAATTTTGTGATAGGAGGCCCTCATGGCGATACGGGTTTGACGGGACGTAAGATAATCGTAGATACGTACGGTGGTCGCGGCGCGCACGGCGGAGGTGCCTTCTCGGGCAAAGATCCCAGCAAGGTAGATCGTTCGGCGGCTTATATGGCTCGTTATATAGCCAAGAATATGGTTGCAGCCGGTGTGTCAAAGGAGATGCTCGTGCAGATTAGTTATGCCATCGGCGTAGCGGAGCCGGTTAGTTTATGTGTCAATACCTTTGGTACAGGTGTAGCGGCAGACGATGTGATTGCCAATAAGATAGGTCAACTTTTTGACCTGCGTCCGGGGGCTATTGAAACAACGCTCAACCTGCGCCAACCGATGTATGAGGAGACCGCGGCTTACGGTCATTTCGGCCGCAAAAACGAAGTGGTGACCAAGACTTTCAAAGACGAGAACGGCAAGACGATTAAACGCAGCGTGGAACTATTTACATGGGAGAAACTGGACCGTGTAGCAGATATTAAAAAATCCTTTAATCTATGAAACAGAAACAGACCGTTTTATTCGCCGGAATAGTTGTGGTGGCAGTGGTGTTGGATCAACTGCTTAAACTGTATATTCATAGCCATTTTATGTTGGGCGAGTCGCGCGAGATACTGCCTTTTTTCCAACTATGCTATATCGAAAACGACGGTATGGCATTTGGAATAGAGTGGTTTAACAAGATTTTTCTTACCTTCTTCCGTATAGCAGCGGTAGGTTTATTGGGTTGGTACACGCATACATTAATCACCAAGCGGGAAACGCGTACGTCTTATTTGGCAATGGTTGCATTGGTTACCGCCGGTGCATTGGGCAATATAATAGATTGTGTGTTCTATGGCAAATTATTCGGTTATGCCGGTTGGTTCTATGGCCGAGTGATAGATATGTTGTATTTCCCGCTGATTACCGATTCGGCAGGGGAATGTATCTTCTTCCAGCCGGTTTTTAACCTTGCGGACAGTTGTATCACGGTGGCAGTAATCTGCATATTGATTTGGTTTAGAAAGGACCTCGATGAATCGCTTAACAAGAAAACAGAGAATAGAGAACGTTTGTCTTTTATGTGTTGTCTTTTGTCTGTTATCTGTCTATTGCCAGGCTGTCGTCCGAGAAACGTCCTCTCGCCCCAACAGATGGAGGATATCTTTGTTGATTTGCACACGGCAGACGGAGTGCTTCAGGAATTAGGCTATAATTACGGTCACGATGAGGAGTTACGTGGCTATTACCAGTCTGTTTTGCGCCAGCACGGCACGACTCAGGCGCAGTTTGATTCGTCTTTGGTGTGGTACACGGCGCACCCTGCTATCTTTGACAAAATATACCCAAAAGTGCTGGAACGTTTGCAGCAACAGGTGGATAATTATACGGTAGAAGAGGAAAAATAATAAAAAAGTGTAGAAAAATTTGTTTTTCTCAAAAAAAAGTTGTAATTTTGCACGCTTTTTCGGCGTGATACGCCAAATATTAACAATCGCCAAGTTGGGCAGTGGGTTGCAACCGTGCATTGCGCACCGTTAACCGTCAACCGTAAAAGATGTCTGTCGGCTTGGTCATATAATTAAACAAAACAAATGGATACTTTATCTTACAAGACAGTATCAGTTAACAAAGCAACCGTCCAAAAAGGGTGGGTTGTTATTGATGCTGAAGGCCAGATTCTTGGCCGTATGTGCACGAAGGTGGCTAAGATTCTTCGTGGCAAGTACAAACCCAGTTTTACACCCAATGTAGATTGTGGTGATAATGTGATTATCGTTAATGCTGCCAAGGTGCAGTTGACCGGTAACAAGTGGAATGACCGCGTTTATGTTCGCTATACGGGTTTCCCCGGCGGCCAACGCGAAATGAGCCCTGCCGCTTTGATGGAGAAGGGTGCAGACCGCTTGATTAAGAAAGTCGTTAAGGGAATGTTGCCCAAGAACCGTCTGGGTGCCAAACTGATTAACAACTTGTTCGTTTTTGCCGGTGCAGAGCACAATATGGAGGCACAGAAACCTGTTCAACTTGATATTAACAATCTTAAATAATCGTTCAGAGTATGGAAACAATTAATGCATTAGGTCGTCGTAAAGCAGCTATCGCTCGCGTTTACGTTAAAGAAGGAAAAGGCCAAATCACGATTAACGATCGTGCTCTGGATGTTTATTTCCCAAGCAGTATTCTTCAATTTATCGTTAAGCAACCTCTGGCTAAATTAGGCGTTGAGGAGAAATACGATATCAAGGTTAATTTAGACGGTGGCGGTTTCAAAGGTCAAGCCGAGGCTTTGCGTTTGGCAATTGCCCGTGCTTTGGTAAAAATCAATCCGGAAGACAAACCCGCTTTGAAAGCCGAAGGTTTCATGACTCGTGATGCCCGTGAGGTAGAACGTAAGAAACCAGGTCAACCGAAGGCCCGTAAACACTTCCAATTCAGTAAACGTTAAACTATTCATAATTCTTTGTGATGAATGGCAGGTTGCCTGATTGGTCGGAAAACCGGTTGTTCCTACTCAAAGAATGCTAAAACAAACAAATCAAATGAGAACAAATTTTGAACAATTGCTTGAAGCAGGTTGCCATTTCGGTCACCTCAAGCGCAAATGGAATCCCGCTATGGCTCCTTATATCTACATGGAGCGTAATGGTATCCACATCATTGACCTCAACAAAACAGCTGCCAAAATAGAAGAGGCAGCAGAGGCTCTTAAAAATATCGCTAAATCCGGTCGCAGAGTGCTGTTTGTGGCTACGAAAAAGCAAGGACAAGAAGTCGTTGCTGCCAAAGCTCAAGAAATCGGCATGCCTTATATTACCGAGCGTTGGGCAGGTGGTATGTTGACCAACTTCCCTACTATCCGTAAGGCTGTGAAGAAAATGTCCAACATCGACAAGATGATGACCGATGGTACGTTTGACAACATCTCCAAACGCGAGAAACTGCAAATCACCCGTCAACGTGAGAAACTGGAAAAGAACCTCGGCTCTATTGCTGACCTGACCCGTCTGCCAAGCGCAATCTTTGTTGTTGACGTTATGAAAGAGCATATCGCCGTAGCAGAGGCTAACCGTCTGGGTATTCCTGTATTCGGAATTGTTGATACCAACTCCAATCCTAATAATGTAGATTTCGTTATTCCTGCCAACGATGACGCTACCAAATCCATTGAAGTGATTTTGTGCGCTGTTTGCGATGCTATCAAGGAAGGTTTGGAAGAGCGCAAGGTAGAGAAGGCTGACGAAGAAGCCGCTGCTGCACAAGCTCCTGAGGATAATAAAGAAGAGGCACCAGCACCCAAAGAGCGTCGTACTCGCGTTCGCAAAGCAGCTGCTCCTGCTGAACCCGAAAAAGTAGCTGAAGCTGCTCCTGAAGAAGAGGCAAAAGCTGAATAATTGATTTACAAACTTACAAATTTACAAATTGATTATGGCTGTAACATTAGCAGATATTAAAAAACTGCGCGATATGACCGGCGCAGGTATGATGGACGTCAAGAAAGCTTTGGAAGAAGCTAATGGCGATTTTGAGCAAGCAAAGGATTTGCTCCGCAAACGTGGTCAAGCTATCGCTGCTAAACGTAGCGACCGTGAGGCTTCTGAAGGTTGCGTGCTGGCACAGGCCGAGAATGGTTTTGGTTGCATTGTAGCCGTTAAGTGCGAAACAGACTTTGTGGCAAAAAATGCAGACTTCGTGGCAATGGTCAAGAAAATTCTTGGTGTTGCTATGGCTAATAAACCTCAGTCTTTGGACGAGTTGAAAGCTTTGACTCTGGATGGTCAAACAATGGCTGACTTGGTAACCGAGCGTAGTGGTGTTACCGGTGAGAAAATGGAGTTGAGTGACTATGCTTTCATTGCTGCTCCTGTGGTTGACGCTTACAATCACCTTGGCAATAAATTGAGTTCATTGGTGGCTGCCGACAATGCTGCTGCTGACCACGATACCGTTCACGGCGTGAACATGCAGGTAGCTTCTATGTCTCCTGTTGCTTTGGACGCTGACCATGTAGCACAAGAAGTGAAAGACAAAGAGTTGGCTATCGCTATTGACAAGACCAAACAGGACGAGATTACCAAGGCCATTGAGAACGCTTTGCGTAAAGCCGGTATCAACCCTGCTCACGCTGATAGCGACGACCATATCTCCTCTAACACCGCTAAGGGTTGGCTGACCGAGGAACAAGCACAGCTGGCTCGCGATATTCGCGCTAACGTGCCTGCCGAGGCAGAGGCTAATCTCAATATGAAGAAGATTGAGATGATTGCCCAAGGGCGTTTGGCTAAGTTCTTAAAGGAATCTACATTGGTTGAGCAACAATATATCCTGAGCGATTCTAAAGAATTGGTTAAGGACGTATTGAAGAAGATGAACGTTACTATCGTTGACTTCAAACGCGTAACACTCAATGTAGAATAAAGTTAGTTATTATATAAGTATGATAAACGGCTACCCGAAAAGGTAGCCGTTTATTTGTTACTCGTTCAAGACACCCCCCTGCCCCCCCTCGGTAAGGGGGAATAGGTCTCTTAATTCAAAATCGCAAAAAATCATTTTTCATTCTCAATTTCCAAGAAAAAACACAACAAAATTTGCATATATCAATTTCTTTTTGTACTTTTGCAGTCGAATTCCACGCTGGAGGGGATTATGTCTTTGTTCGGGGTGGGGTTCAGACATAAAAAAGGCGTTTATTGACGCTTGTTTTGGAATATTGAAATCTACCAAATTTTAACCGAACCAAAGCAAGATGACATAGATGTCCTGTGGGTATGTTTATATACTGCAACGCATTCTGCGTCGGTATTGACATATACCGGCGTGGGCATTATTGTTTATTCTTTTCGGTAAGGTTTTGGTAGAACCCCAATATTAGGAATGAGCGTGAAATAAGGTTCCACGCTTTCTTTGTTATGTATGTGAAATAACCTACTGGAGAATGCCGAAAATCCAATCAAAGAGTAGGCAAATAACAACCAAATCAACTAAAATATGAAAAAAATCATGATGGTAGCTATGTCTTTAATCATAGCAAGTAGTGTTTGTTTTGCTGATGTTCAAGAAGCAAAAGAAATTCGCAAAGAACGTCAAGAAATTCGCAAATTAAGTCGTCAAGAACTGAATGAAAAAGCATCAAAAGATG
>JAKSMY010000054.1 GCA_024400275.1 Paludibacteraceae bacterium
GAACACTACGCCGTCTTTGGTAATCTCCAAACTATAGCCATCTGCCGAAGGATTAGCAGGCCAAGTGAAGGTGGCTTGGTTTGCTTCTGGAGTAACGACAACATCTGCTGTTGTGGGTACATTTATTGCCCCAATAGGTTGTATGTTAGTAAAACTTTTCCACTCCTCAGCTTGTTTATAGGCATCAACTGATTGTGCTGGCACATAAACAGGAATAGATGTATCTACCCAATCAAAACAATAACTGCCACAAGTAGGCGGACAGGTGGCATAACATGTCATTGAGGTCAAACCATAGCAATATCCGAAAGCATACTCTCCAATTGTGGTGATGGAATTGGGAATAGTGATGGAGGATAAACTGCTGCAATTACTAAAAGTAGAACTTCCAATTGTGGTGACGGAATTGGGAATCGTTATTGATGTCAAGTCGCTGCAATGATAGAAAGCACTATTTCCAATCATTGTGACAGAATTACCAATCGTTACCGAGGTCAAACCGTAGCAATCAGAGAAAGCACTATTTCCAATCGTTGTGACAGAATTACCAATCGTTACCGAGGTCAAACCGGTGCAAGACTCGAAAGCACCCTCTCCAATCGTTGTGACAGAATTGGGAATAACGATTTCTCCTGTGACAGCAGAAGAACAACTACAAAGTTTTGTTTTAGGGGCATCACTATATACCAAATATCCTTCTACATAACCATTCACACATTTGGCACCCCACGGAGAACCTGTGGCTATGCCACTATATACAATATTATTGACATGTTTGAAAGCATAACCTCCAATCGTTGTGACGGAATTAGGAACGATTATTGATGTCAAACCACTGCAATATTCGAAAGCTTCATTTCCAATTGTTGTAACTGAATTAGGAATAGTAACTGAGGTTAAATCACTGCAATAAAGGAAAGTAGCAGCTTTTATTGTTTTGACGGAAGAAGGAATAGTGATTGCGCCTATAGCAGCAGAAGAACATCCACAAAGAGTTGTTTTGGTGGCATCACTATATACCAAATCATCCTCTACATAACCATTAATACATTTAGCACCCCATGGGGATCCAGAAGCAGTACCACTATATGCAATATTATTAACCAACGAGAATGCTCTATACCCAATAGTTGTGACTGAGGAAGGGATGGTTACTGAAGTCAAACCGCTACAATATCGAAAAGCATCAAGTCCTATCGTTGTGACGGAATTGCCAATCGTTACCGAGGTCAATCCTCCGCAATCTTCAAAAGCATAATCTCCAATCGAAATGACAGAATTGGCAATCGTTACCGAAGTCAAGCCTCTACAACCCTCGAATGCACAACTCCCAATCGTTGTGACGGCATAAGTTCTATTATTGTACGATATAGAAGCAGGAATGACTACCGAACCTATGTAGTCATCGCTATAACTATAGTACGAACGACCTTTATAAGTAACTGATGCTGTGAGGTTAGTTTCATCAAAATCATACCAAATACCATCCACTTCAATGTCGCTAGCAAATAAGTTTGTGGCGACAAAAACCGCCACAAATAGGGAAAATAAGAGTTTTTTCATAGATATAAAATTAATCATCTAACATATTTTGAATGTCTTCTAATACTTGACGATGAATCTCATATTGTTCATTGTCGCAAGGATTGTAATCTTCGGGGTACTCATTATCATCCTCATCAACATCTGGGTATATGTCCTCTTTATAGCCACCGTCTGTATAATCATGTTCCTCAAATAATTGCTGGAACAAATCATCATAGGTGTCGTAAGATTCCATAATGCTATCTTCATCTGACAACTGGTCTAAAATAGCATCAACATACTCTTTTCTTTCGCGAGATTCGTTATCGCAGACCTCTATTGAGTCTGCATACTCTTGAATTTTTTCAACAAGAGCATCGTATTCTTTTTGTGTCATAATATCAATTAGTTATTTTTGCTTCTTTAACATAATCACTTGGACATTTAATGCCCTTGGGATTAAAATAATTTGTGAATTTTGCCATAATTGATTAGATTTTAGTTTTGCCTCCACAAATGGCAGGAGGCAGTTGCCGTTTTAGATAGTTGATAATTGATAATTGAAATACACACAATAAAAAAGCGTGAACTTTCGCTCGCTTCATTTGAGTTTTTGAGGTCTTCGACTACCTATAGCAATTCAAACTATGCACGGAAAACTCACGCTGATAACGTGAGCGTCCATAAACCGTGCTTGAATTGCTATTAAGTTAATGAAAGTGTCGAAGTTTCAAAAACTCAAGTTTGGGCTTACAACGCTATATTTACTATGTCTTTGCAGGGTCATGCCCTGCGGGAGGGGTTAATTTTCTTTTTTTACTTAATATATTTACAGTTGTTTTTATATGTCTTTAGCCCTATTGGCAGAGGACTATTTCAATGTTATAAAATTTTAATGCATGTTTTTGAGTATTTCATCTAAAAATGCTTCTGAAACATTACTCATATCTGCCTTATCGTAAATGTACAGAATAGATAGTCTGCTCTCTATAATAGCAACCTTAACAATAACTCTTGCACCTCCACTCTTACCCCTCTGTTTTGATGTTATTGCTAAACGTATCTTGCGTTTTCCTCCTGATAATTCAACACCTTGGAAAGGATTATCAATCAACGAGAGCAATAAACACTTAAAATCAGTTGTGATAGAAGGATATTTCTTCTTCAACTGCTTAAAAGCCCTCTCAAACTCTTGTGAAAATCTAATATCCGTAATCATAACGAATCAATATACATTAACGCCTCAACAGCAGATAATGCGGGGGCAGATTCACACTCTTTCTCGCCACGCATAATAGAACGTGCCACTTTATAACTACGCTCTAATTGCTGTAATAGATTCCAATGAGTTGCAGACATCGTCACCATTACTTTGTTTCCTTCTAATTCTTGTACTGCCATAATTCTTGTTTTTTACTTTGCGGCGCAAAGTTACAAAGAAAAAATGAAATATGCAAATAAAAACAAAAAAATATGCGCAAATGCTTGCACATATCGAAAAAAGTAGTCTTTGGGCAAGCTGCCAGACGCGAGCGTCTTTCCCCCCAATGTACGGTCGCGCCTTGCCGGGCATACGCAAAAGTATGCCTATTCAGATAGATAAAATCTATCTTTGGGACTAAATATACAACAAAAATTTGTGTATGCCAAATTTTTGTTGTATATTTGCACACTTTTTAGAAGCGAAATGAAAACAATCAAGGAAATCTACCGAATAGGATATGGTCCGTCGAGTTCACACACGATGGCTCCACGTAAAGCAGCCGAACAATTTTTAGCCAAACACCCTACCCAACTGAATTGGGAAGTGACCCTTTATGGCAGTTTGGGCGCCACAGGCAAAGGACACTTGACCGATTGGGCTATCTTGCAAGTTAATCCACAAGCAAAGATAATTTGGAAAGGAGACGAGTTCCTGCCCTATCACCCTAACGCATTGCAATTTAAGTACTTAGACAGCCAAGGACAAGTCATAGACGATTGGACGGTATATAGCATAGGCGGTGGCGCATTGGCCGAAGAAGGACATACGGAAGAGTCAGAAGATATATACGAATTGAATAACCTGACCGATATACTGACCTACTGTGAAGAACACGGTTGGGCATATTGGGAGTATGTGGAGCATTGCGAAGGAAGCGGCATTTGGGACCATCTTCGCGAAGCGTGGACCGTAATGAAAGAGGCCATCGAACGCGGATTAGACACCGAAGGCGTGTTGCCCGGTCCCCTTAATCTGCGGCGCAAAGCAGCTACTTACTATGTAAAAGCATCCGGCTACAAGGACAACTTACGAACAAGGGGGTTAGTGTTCGCCTATGCCTTAGCCGTGGCAGAAGAAAACGCCAGCGGAGGCCGTATCGTAACCGCCCCCACTTGCGGTTCGTGCGGTGTACTGCCTGCCGTACTCTACCACTTGTGGAAAAGCCGTGATTTCTCGGAAGCACGTATATTGCGTGCCATGGCAACAGCCGGCCTAATAGGCAATATAGTACGTCAAAATGCCAGTATAAGCGGTGCAGAAGTAGGTTGTCAGGGCGAAGTAGGTGTGGCTTGTGCGATGGCTGCAGCCGCTGCAAACCAACTATTTGGCGGTAGCCCGACACAAATCGAATACGCTGCCGAAATGGGACTGGAACACCACTTGGGCATGACCTGCGACCCCGTTTGCGGCTTGGTGCAAATACCTTGTATAGAACGTAATGCCTACGCAGCTGCACGCGCGTTAGACGCTAATATATACTCCTCATTTACAGACGGTTTACATCGCGTTTCGTTTGACAAAGTGGTCGAAGTAATGAACCAAACAGGACATGACCTGCCTTCGCTATACAAAGAGACAGCCAAAGGAGGTCTTGCCAAAAACTATAACCGCTGATTAAAACGTTTCCTTAATCAAGTAATCGTTGCGAGACTGGGAGTTGCGAATAATAAGTTCGCCCAAGAATCCGGCCAAAAAGAGCATACACCCGAGTACCATCATCAAAATAGCGATGTGGAAATACGGATTCGTGCCCAAGAGCATAGCGTGAACGCCATGATTCAAGGCATAAAGTTTCATTGAAGCAACCACTATAACTGCCACAAAACCAATCAAAAACATCAAACTTCCCACTAAACCAAAGAAGTGCATGGGCTGCTTGCCAAACTTATTGAGGAACCACAAAGTGAGCAAATCCAAATAGCCGTTGACAAAGCGGTTGAGCCCGAATTTAGACACACCAAACTCCCGCTTGCGGTGCTGCACTACTTTCTCACCTATTTTGGTAAATCCGGCATTCTTAGCCAAATACGGAATATATCGGTGCATTTCGGAGAAAACCTCGATATTCTTTACGACCTCGTTGCAATACGCTTTTAAGCCACAGTTCATATCGTGCAACTGAATACCGGTCACTTTACGTGCGGTGGCGTTAAAGAGTTTGCTGGGGAGATTCTTTGTCAATTTGTTATCATAACGCTTTTGTTTCCAACCACTTACCAAATCATATCCCTCCTCTGTAATCATGCGGTAAAGTTCCGGAATCTCGTCCGGCGAATCCTGCAAGTCAGCATCCATCGTAATAACCACATCGCCCTGCGCCATCTTAAAACCGCAATAGAGGGCCGCAGATTTGCCGTAGTTACGACGGAAACAAATACCATGAACGGCATCAGATTGCGACTGCAAATCACGAATCACCTGCCACGATGAATCGGTAGAGCCATCGTTCACAAAAATGATTTCGTACGAGAATTGGTGCTCCTGCATCACGCGAGTGAGCCATTCATACAATTTAGGCAGAGATTCTGCCTCATTAAATAGTGGTATAACAACAGAGATATTCATAAACTTCACGTTTAGCAGCGCAAAAGTACAAAAAAATTTGCAAATATCAAAATAAAATTGTAATTTTGTAGTCCATTTTTAACAAAACACGCTCAATTATGCCTATCAAATCAACAGAAATCGTCAATTTGTGGGAACTGAACCCCGTTTGGGATGTATTAACCACCGGCGAAAAAATCTTTATAGGGCGTGAATCAGAGTTGTTGATATATCATAAAAATGAAATTATTCACCACGAAGGTGACGTACCTACCCATATGCTAATGCTCATTAGGGGTAAAGTACGTATATACAAGGAAGGCGTTGGACCCAAGCCACAGATTATTCGAATGCTTGCGCCCAACGATTTTTTTGGTTATCGTGCCATCGTAGCCGGCGACGGTTATAACTCGTGCGCCAGTGCCGTAGAGGACAGTTTGGTTTGTCGCGTTCCTCGCAAAGCATACCTGCAAGTGGTGCAGAACAATAATCAATTCTGCTTTAAGATGATGGAAGTGATGGCACGAGACCTCGCTATCAGCGAAGTACGCACAGTAAACCTCACCCAAAAGCACATTCGTGGTCGTTTAGCAGAGGCCATTTTGACCTTAAAGCAGAACTACGGCTATGACGAAGACGGTTGCACGTTGGCAATCTATATTAGTCGTGAGGATTTAGCGAATATGAGTTCTATGACAACTGCCAATGCAATACGCACACTTGGTCAGTTTGCACAAGAAGGTATCCTCAGCATAGACGGACGCAAGTTGCGGATATTAAAAGAGGAAGACTTAGTAAAGATTTCCCGTTTAGGTTAGTCAAGCATGTGTCCAAAGTTATTGGACAATTGCACCATTTTATCGTACTCTTCCGGCGTTAAGTCGTAGAAGTAGAAGTTTCGTGGGTCAATAGGTTTGCCGTTGTAATGCACCTCGTAGTGCAAGTGCGGTCCGGTAGATTTACCCGTGTTGCCTACCAAAGCAATGACATCGGCGCGACGCACCTTTTGCCCTACCCGACACAACGATTTATACAAGTGTGCATAAAGGGTTTGATAACCAAAGCCGTGGTCAATAATGACCGTATTGCCGTAGCCCTGTTTATGCCCTACGAAAGCGACCTTACCATTACCCGTCGCAAACACATCGGTGCCACGAGGAGCCGTGAAATCCATACCCTCGTGAAAACGACGCACATGGTAGATGGGGTCCACACGCCAACCATAACCGCTGGCAACACGCGTGAGGTCCTTGTTCAACACCGGCTGAATGGCAGGGATATTTTCCATACGAATCTCCTGCGTCTTCGCCAATTCGAGTATCTCGTCATAGGACTTAGACTGCACATACAATTCCTTCTCCAAAATATCCGTTTTGCGCGTGAGATTGCCCAGCAATTCGGTGTCCGACATATCACTTAATTCATCGTAATAGGACATCTTGCGATTAGCTCCCTGCCTGACACTCAACGGAATAGGTTCTGCACCAAACAACACCCTGTAAAGGTTGTCATCGCGCTCCGAAAGATCCATCATAACGACCTGCATCTGATTAACACGATTGTCCAACAACTCTAATTGAGTCGTCAGTTGCTCTTTCTGCGCAATGAGTTGGCGCTCACGAGGCGATGGGAAGAAATGATAGAAAAGGAAGAAAAACACAATGCCCAAACAAACACCGCCCAACAAATAAAAGCCGGACCGTTTCAGCCAATACGTTACATCGTGCTCCACCCGCTCCATCGCCAAGGTGACCGGATTGATATGATATTGCTTCTTTTTCATGCTTTCCACCAGAAGAAAAATTCGTTTTGACGTTTTTTATCCGTTCGGCTCTTTGCCACATATACAGATTGCTTCGTATAGGGGTTAATGCCGGTATAATACATGCAGGTAGATAAGGTCATCGGCGTTGGTGTGAAGTCCTGCACCTGCTCGGGATGGTAGTTCATACGTTTCGTTTCGGCTGCCAACGCCGCCATATCGCGGTTAGTACACCCCGGGTGAGACGAGATGAAATACGGAATCAACTGCTGGTGCATACCGCTTTCCTTGTTCACACGGTAGAAGAACTCGCGGAAACGCAAATACTCCTGCCATTGGGGCTTGCGCATCAATTTCAGCACCTCGTCGGAACAATGCTCCGGTGCCACTTTGAGCCGTCCTGACACATGACGTGTGATAAGTTGGCGACCGTATGCCTCCGACATTAAGTCATAGCGAATACCGCTCCCTACAAACGCCTTTTTTATATACGGCAGTTTGTCCACCGAACGATAAATATCCAATATAGGCGCAAAGTTTTGGTGCAGATTGGGACATATATTCGGCTGCAAACAACTGGCACGCGCACACTGTTCGCACAAATGCTTATTCTTGCCCTGCATACCATACATATTGGCCGACGGACCACCCAAATCGCTGAGATAGCCCTTCCACTCAGGCAAATCCTTCAAACGACTAATCTGACGGATGATATTTTCTTTGCTGCGAGAGGTAATCTGTTTGCCCTGATGCGCCGAAATCGTGCAGAACGAGCAACCACCAAAACACCCACGATGCAAGCACACCGAGAAACGTATCATCTCGTACGCAGGTATGCGCTTGTCTTTATATTTAGGGTGTGGCAGATATTGGAAGGGCAAATCATAGATGGCATCCAATTCCTCCGTCGTCATAGGCGGATATGGCGGATTAACCACGATATCGTCCTGAATGATAGTCTTCGCCTTAATCTTGTTGGACTCTATCTCGGTTCGCATAAAATCCTCGGCATAAACGGCTTTGTCTTGCCTCTGCTCATCATACCCGCGAAGAAAGATGGCTGAAGCACGAAGTTCATCTGCTATGCTGCCTCGCCAAGCCGTTTGGGGCACATCATGGGGAATGCCATTGCTAATCTTCTGCGCTATCTCCACAATCGCTTTCTCCCCCATTCCGTAAATGAGCAGGTCAGCACACGAATCCACCAAGATGGACGGCATAAACGTATCCGACCAATAATCATAGTGCGCCAAGCGCCGCATACTGGCCTCTATGCCGCCTATTACGACAGGCACATCCGGAAAATGCTGCTTGAGAATACGGGAATACGTAATGGTGCAGTAATCGGGGCGCATACCGGCCCGTCCGTCAGGCGTATATGCATCGTCTGAACGTTTGCGTTTACCGGCCGTGTAATGGTTCACCATGGAATCCATCGAACCGGCCGTGATAGCGAAGAAAAGACGCGGACGACCTAACTTAAGGAAATCACGATGATCACCATGCCAATCGGGCTGTGGAACAATAGCCACACGATACCCGTTGGCCTCCAAGACACGACCTATTACGGCAGCACCAAATTGGGGATGGTCAATATATGCATCTCCGGAAAAGAGCACTACATCCACCTCGTTCCAACCACGTATTTCCAACTCTTTACGGGTGGTAGGCAAGTATTTTTTCAGGTCTTCTGCCATTTATTCTAACTGCAAGGACAAATGCTCGCGCAGGGTTTGAAGATTAGGATTGCGTTGAACCAACAACTTATATTTCTCACCGGCTGTAAACGCCTGTTGCTCGTGATGATACTCCTCAACTTGGATGTTCAACGTGATGAGGTCATTGCCTAATTCATGACGCAAACTGTTCAGTATCTGTTGATTAAATTGCACAAAATCTGCCTTTTGCCAAGAGTTAATCAAGGTCAGTATCAACGCATTGGGGTCTTTGGGGTCTATCTCGGGTATGTACTCAGTTAACATACTCTTTAAGCGCTCTTCCTGAGGGAAGTTGTTTTTCAGACCAACCCACGCGCTCCTGAGTTGGTCAACTGTAAAAGGGCGCTGCTGCGTATCTTTCTGCACTTCGTTTGGCGCTGAGGAAGGAGTAGCTGGCGGCGTCTCAGTAGGCAGTTTCAAGCTGGGCAACTTCATCATATTGGCTGCCGTGGCAGGAGCCGGTTTGGGAGTCACGGGAGCTGCCGGAGCAGTGGAAGTTGTAGGAGCCGGTTTGGATGCAGGAGTTGGCTTGACCGCCGTCGCCGGCGCTACCTGTGGTGCAGTTGGCACGGCTTTGCACCCTACCCACTTAACCAATGCCACCTCTACTGTCAAGCGCTTATTCTTGGCCGTACGGTAGTTGATATCCAAACTATTGAGAATATCCAGTGATTGAAATAGCCAAGGGGCTTCGCACTGCTGTGCTTGCTGTAAATAACGCTGCTGCAATTGTTCAGACGTTTCCAACAGAGGCAAAGTCTGCTTGTCCTGCGCCACCAACAGATTGCGCAAATGCTGCATCAAACCGATGATGAAATGCCCGGCATCAAAGCCCTTTTGCAAAATATCGTTCAGAAACATCAACACCTCATGTACCTGCCCCCGTAACGCGCTATCCACCATTCGGAAATAGTAGTTGGCATCCAATACATTCAGTACATCAATCGTCTGCTGATACGTGATATGATTGTTACAAAACGCTGCTAATTGGTCAAATATACTCAAGGCATCACGCATACCGCCATCGGCCTTTTCAGCCACAACACGCAACGCTTCCTGCTCGGCTTCAATGCCTTCCGTTTGGGCAACGTACTGCAAATGGTGCACAATGTCCATCAGTGTGATACGCTGAAAGTCAAATACTTGACAACGGCTCAAGATGGTAGGCAACACTTTGTGTTTCTCCGTCGTAGCCAAGATAAAAATAGCATACGAGGGTGGTTCTTCCAATGTCTTCAACAGCGCATTAAAGGCACCTTGCGAAAGCATGTGTACCTCGTCGATGATATAGACGCTATATTTGCCGATTTGAGGAGGAATACGCACCTCTTGTATCAGTGCGCGTATATCTTCTACCGAGTTATTGGACGCAGCATCTAACTCATGAATATTCATCGAACGCTGCTCATTAAATGCCACGCAACTCTCACATTCGTTGCACGCATCGTGGTCTGCAGTAGGTTGCAGACAGTTAATCGTTTTCGCAAAAATACGGGCACAAGTGGTCTTACCTACTCCTCGAGGACCACAAAATAGATACGCATGTGCCAAACGATCCTGCCGAATAGCATTGCGCAACGTCTCCGTTAGGGCTTTTTGCCCCACCACTGATTCAAACGTTGTGGGCCGATATTTACGTGCCGATACGATATATTCGCTCATAGAAGATAAATTTTTTGCAAAGATACAATTTTTTTTTCAAAATCGCAAATAAAAATACGGCTAAAAACAAAAAAACGTATTCAAAGAATACGCTTTTGAGCCACTTCCCAGATTCGAACTGGGGACCTACGCATTACGAATGCGTTGCTCT
>JAKSMY010000055.1 GCA_024400275.1 Paludibacteraceae bacterium
GCGATACGATTCGCAAATGGGTGTACGGTGTGTGTGTCGTTGTTGAGAAAGTCGGCGGCAAACGTTTTCCCGATGGCGTGCTGCTGCAAAATGTCCACTCTTGGATTAGTCCGAAAGCGTTGTCGTTGATAGGCCCTAAGCGTGCCAATACGAATGAACCTGTTGTGGCTCCTGTTGTACAAGACACTCCTGTTGCAGTACCTGCTGTACAAGCCCCCCCCGTTGTTGCTCCTGTTGTGCAGGACACCCCCGTTGTGGTACCTGTTGTGCAGGACACCCCCGTAGTGGTACCTGTTGCACCGATAATTCCTATTGTCGAAGAACCGATTAAACCCGCAGAACCCGTTCAACCTGCTCAACCTGCTAAACCTGCTAAACCTGCTCAACCCGTTCAACCCGTTCAGCCCGCTTCCGAAACGCACCGTTTCTCCTTGGGTATCCGTGGCGGTGTGGCTTCCATGATGCAAAAAGCTGACAATGCGGACTGGAAAATAGGCTTTGATGCCCTGCTGGATTTGCAATATGGTTATTATAAGACAATAGCGCAAGGGCACAAAATAGGTTTCTTGCTGGGCGTTAGTGCCGGCTATGTTCGCAATAGCTTGCAAGCGGACGCTGTTTATGACCAATTCACGATAGATGACATCAATTACACCGTTACTGCCAAGTCGGTTAAGGAGCAGCAGGCTGCTATCATGGTGGAAGTGCCTGTTATGTTCTCGATGGTAACCAAAGGCGGCTTCTTTATGAACGTGGGTCCTCGTTTCCAACTGCCTGTTTATACGCATAATAGTTTGCAGTTTGACCAACCGTCCGTTAAGGCGTATTTCCCCACCGAGCGTGTAGATGTTATCGACGAACTCATTACCGGTCGTGTTGACGGCAAAGTGGATACCAAATGCTCCTACAAAGCCCCTGTCTTCAACCTCTTGGTAGGATTGGAAATCGGCTATGAATGGCAATTGAAGAATAACGATGCCCTTGGTCTGGGCGTGTACGGCAACTATGGTGTTTATTCCTTGTATAGCAACAAGAGTGACGCGCATAGCATAGTCGGTATCACTGCTCCTACTGCCCTTGTTCAGCCTGCCTCGATTGACTACAACTCTATGATGGATGCTTACGGCTCATCATTCGGGTTCTTCGATGCCGGTGTCAAATTGACCTATCATTTTAACTTCCGCAAGCATTGATTTGAAAATGTAAACTCAACTTTGCAATATACAAAAAAGTTTGCGTATGTCGCCAAAAAAGTGTAATTTTGCGCTCGCTTTTCAAAGAAAAGAAAAACAATAATTAACCATTAATAAATTATCATTATGACAAAAGTAGCTATTAACGGCTTTGGCCGTATCGGTCGTCTGGCTTTCCGTCAGATGTTTGAAGCAGAGGGTTACGAGGTAGTCGCTATCAACGACTTGACCAGCCCCAAAATGTTGGCACATCTTCTTAAATACGACACCGCCCAAGGTGGTTTCGCCGGCAAATTCGGTGAGGGTAAACACACTGTTGAAGCAGGCGAGGACTATATCGTAGTAGATGGCAAAAAAATCACTATCTATGCTATGGCTAACGCTGCCGAGTTGCCTTGGGGTAAACTGGGCGTAGATGTTGTTTTGGAGTGCACCGGTTTCTATACCAGCAAAGAAAAAGCTTCTGCTCATATCGCAGCAGGTGCTAAAAAAGTCGTTATCTCTGCTCCTGCAGGAAACGATCTGCCTACCATCGTTTACAACGTTAACCACAAGACTCTGACTCCTGCTGACACCGTTATCTCTGCTGCTTCCTGCACCACCAACTGCTTGGCTCCTATGGCTGCTGCATTGAATAAATACGCTGCTATCCAAAGCGGTATCATGAGCACTATTCACGCTTACACCGGCGACCAGATGATTTTGGACGGTCCTCAACGCAAAGGCGATCTTCGTCGTAGCCGCGCAGGTGCCCAGAACATTGTTCCTAACAGCACTGGTGCTGCCAAAGCTATCGGCTTGGTTATCCCCGAACTGAACGGCAAACTGATTGGTAGCGCACAACGCGTTCCTACTATGACAGGTTCTACCACCATTCTTATCGCTGTTGTTAAGGGTAAAGACGTTACCAAAGAGGGTATCAACGCTGCTATGAAAGCTGCTGCTACCGAGAGCTTCGGTTATAACGAGGACGAAATCGTTTCCAGCGACGTTATCGGCATGCGCTTCGGTTCGCTTTTCGATGCTACCCAGACAATGGTTAGCAAAATCGACGACGACACCTATCAGGTACAGGTTGTTAGCTGGTACGACAACGAGAACAGCTACACCAGCCAAATGGTTCGCACCATCAAATACTTGGCAGAACTCAAGTAATATCCTAGTGTTCTAGTCTTCTAGTTCTCTAGTATCCTAGTCCACTAAAATCACAAAAAAAGCGGCTTTTGGGCCGCTTTTTTGTTATTTTTTATAAAAATGTTTGCATATCTGCCACTTTTTTTGTATTTTTGCACGTGTTTTCTGAAAAAAGATGGCTCAAATTCAAGATAAAGATAAGATATACAAGATGTTTCGCCCGTTGGTGGACATGATGTTTCGTTTGTCTTATCGCAGGTACAAAATAGTTGGTAAGGAGAATATACCCACCGATGGGGCACTTATCTATGCCCCCAATCATACCAATGCACTGTGTGACGCACTGGCTGTATTGGGCATTAATAGTCATAGAAAAGTCTTTGTTGCCCGGGCAGATATATTCAAAAACCCCAAGGCTGCATGGGTCTTAAACGGATTGAAAATTATGCCTATTCGCCGTATGCGGGATGGTGTGGACGAAGTCCGGCATAACGACAGAACCATGCAGAACGCAGTCGATACACTCGAAGCAGGGGTCGCTTTCTGCATTCTGCCGGAGGGAACACACCGCCCTAAACATTCTTTACTGCCTTTGGCAAAAGGTATTTTCCGTATCGCTCTGCAAGCTAATGAACAGTTTGGGCACCTACGCCCTATTTATATCGTACCCGTCGGTCTGGAATACGGCGACTATTTCCATTTATGGGACTCTCTCCTTATTAATATAGGCCCTGCCCTCAATGTAACGCAGTTCGCTATCAAAGCACGTGAAGAATGGAAACAGACACACGGCGAGGAAATGACCGAACCGCAGTTGATTTTGGCACTTCGCGAGGAACTGACCCTCCGCCTGCAAAAACTAATCATGTTTGTTCCTGACGACGAGAACTACGAGACGGCATGGAACAGAATGAAACGGAATAAGCCCGAATTGTACGCCCAAATGGATAAACCGCATTTGTCTCGGAAAATGCGCTATGCCTTCGTCATTCTGTTGGCACCCTTATTCATGTTGTCGGCTGTCCTGACGGCTCCGCTTGGATTACTGACATTATTCATCAAACATAAAATACAGGACCCTGCTTTCCACAATTCCGTGCAGTATCTGCTCCAATTCATACTGATACCGCTGTCCCTCTTCGTGGCTTATCCTTTCTGGGTTTTCGTGCAGGAGTACCTCTATCAAATGCGACATTTAAACGATAATTAAGTATGCAAGAACAGATAATTACCAACCCCGAAATGGTGCGTGTAGTGCTCATGTTGGCACTGTATATCGTTCTCCCTATCATTATTATTCACATGTTTATCCGCCTTAAATGGGTGCAGAAAATAGGCACGGTGGTCACCGCCTATGCGTTCGGTATCTTAATGGCAATCACCGGTTTGGTCTCTTTCACACCCGATAGCATGGAGGAAATGATGTTCAACAATGTGCAAAACATGATGATGAACATTGCCGTTCCTTTGGCTATCCCGTTGATGTTGTTCAACTGTGATTTCAAACTGTGGACCAAAGCCCTACCCAAAACAATATGGTCCTTGGTGGGAGGCATTGTGGCTATTTCCGTTGCGGTTGTTACGGGCTTTTGGCTGTTCCGTTCCCGTCAAATCCCGGACTTTGAGAAAGTGTCGGCTATGATGACGGGTATTTATACCGGCGGAACCATGAACTTCAATGCCCTCGGTGCTGCACTGGGTGTAGATAAGTCCGTTATGGCTATCGTTCTCGCTTTCGAAATGGTGCTCACCATGCCGTATATCGTATTTATTCTTGGTGGTGGCTTCCGGCTGTTCCGCCGTTTATTGCCTTTCAAGGACGAAACGACTAACGAGGTGCGACGGTCCAAAGTGCAAACCATCGAGGCTCCCGTAAGCGACGTGGAAGACTACGGACACATGTTCCGGGGCGATAACTGGTATCTCACCTTGGCAGGATTGGGACTGAGTGTGCTCTTCCTCGCCATCGGTGCCGGACTCAGTATCTTGCTTTGGAAAATGGGGGTTATACCGGCTAATCCTGAGAACCCTGAAAAGCCTGTCCTGAATGAACTGGTTATTATATTGACTATCACCACCTTGGGATTGGTTGCTTCGTTCTTCCGTAAGGTACGCGAATTGCCCAAAACATTTGAACTGGGTATGTTCTTTATCTTGGTGTTCTCCATCATCGTGGCTTCGCTGTTTGATTACCACAGTATTCAGGGTTCCACCTTGGGTATCGGTGCTTTTGTATTCTGGATTATTGTTTGCGGGGGACTGTTGCATCTGCTTTTCTGCCGTATCTTCAAGGTGGGAGGAGACCTGTTTACCGTCAGCCAGATTGCCCTTCTCTGCTCGCCTCCGTTCGTACCGCCGGTAGTGGGCGCGATGGGAAACAAGAAAGTCCTTATCTCCGGTTTGGTTATCGGACTGATTGGCTATGCCGTAGGAACCTATTTGGGTATCGGTATGTATTACTTGCTAAAGTAATTTATACATTGGATATACATAAGATATACATTGGATATACGGTAATAGGTGATATTACAAATTCATTAGTGAGATTATGAAACGCATTTTGATTGTTGTTCTTTGTTCTTTACTCCTTGTCCCATGTTCTTTTGCCAAGAAAGCCAAGAAGCCGCAGGAGGTCGATTCTTTGGGCAATCCTATCAAAACAGGTTGGAATTTCGGTATCCTGCCGTCTATCGCCTACGATGCCGATTACGGCTTTCAGGGCGGTATCTTGACCAATGTTTATTACTACGGAGACGGTAAGCAGTATCCCGAATATATTCACTCCATCTATTTTGAGGGGGCTTATACCACCAAACACCACGGTATATTCCGTCTTAATTACGATAGCAAATACCTCATTCCTCATCATCGTCTCACCCTTGATGCCACTTACCTGCCTGATGCCATGTGCGATTTCTACGGCTTTAACGGCTATCAGTCGGTGTTCAACAACGATTGGGTAGGGTGGAATAAAAAAGTAAGCAAAATACCCTCACCGGAGGAATACCAGTCGCGTGTGTTCTATAAATACAAGCGTGACCTTGTTCGTTTTGCCGCCGATATAGAAGGTACGATTTACAAAAACCTCAAATGGAATGCCGGTTTGGGCGTTCTCGGCTATATTATCAACGATTGTGACATTGACATGCTCAATGGCAAAAAGGATTTTGACAAGCAAACGCCTCGTTATGATCAGAAACCTCTTGACCCCGATGTAAAAGGACTGTATGAATTATATAAGGAGTGGGGGTTGATTGACAAAGACGAGCAAAAAGGCGGTTGGCACCCTTACCTGCGTGCCGGTATCACTTACGATACGCGTGACAAACGTCAGGGACCCAATCGCGGATTGTATGCAGACGCTTTCTTCACTTATACGGCTGCTTTTAATGCCGGCTACGGGCAGCAGGCTTCCGCCGGTTATAACCACTTGCAGTTTAACTTCACCTTCCGGCACTATGTACCTGTTCTGCAACGTCAGAAACGTTGCTTCAGTAATATAGTCTTTGCTTATCGTGTCGGTACGCAAAACCTGATTGCCGGCAAGTCGCCTTTCTATATGGATAACTACCTCAACTCGCTCTTTATTCAGCGTGTTTATTACGAGGGATTGGGCGGCGGTAATTCCGTGCGTGGCATGATGGCTAATCGCCTGTCTGCCAAAGGTTTCGCTTTCGCCAACGTGGAGTTCCGTTTCCGTATCGTCAATTTTGACATCGGGCACCAGCATTTCTACGTCGGTGTCAATCCGTTCTTCGATTTGGGCGTTGTCACACAGCCCTATCAATTGGACGAGGACGAGTTAAGGGCGACCATTGAATCCGGTCAATATACCCATCAGGTGTATGACCGCCAGACCGGTCAATACACCGATGTCAAGTACCGTTACGAAGATTTCTTCTCAACCGACGAAAAAGACATTTACCGTCCGCACATGACTGCCGGTATAGGTCTGAAAATAGGCATGAACGAGAACTTTGTGCTCTCTGCCGATTGGGCAATGCCGGTTAATGAGAAATACTATATGAACCAGGATAACGCCAAATTGTCGAATTTCTACGTCAAAATGGGCTATTTGTTCTAACTACAAGAAGCCGAGTTCCAACTTGGCTTCTTCGCTCATCATATCTTTGGTCCATTCCGGCTCAAAAACAAGGTTGATGTTGACTTCCGTGATGCCTTCTACCGAACCGACTTTTTGCCGGATGTCTTCCATTAAAAAATCGGCGGCAGGGCAAGACGGTGCTGTCAGCGTCATATCGATGTTGCATACGCCGTCCTGAATATCTATTTTGTAGATCAATCCCAAATCATAGACATTAACCGGAATTTCCGGATCAAAGACGGTTCGCAACATGCGTAACACTTCTTCCTCTTGTTCCATAAACTCGTTCATTGCCCTCTCGTTTAAAAGCCTGCAAAGGTACTGCTTTTTTTTTAATTATGCAAATTTTTTTCATTTTGTAGGTTCACTTATTTGTATATGTTAAAAAAAAAGTGTACCTTTGTGCCATAAAATCAATTTCAAATATCACGACTATGTATCAATTTACTTACGAGCACATTGGTGGCGCAACGCGCGTCAAATTGAAATCAGGAGAAGATCTCCGTCATTTGGGTGAACTGGACCAAAAGAAATGGACTGTTCTGTCTTGCCCTGCGTCCGGTCTGGAAATAGCAGACGAATCGCTCAAACTAATGGATATAGATGCAGATGGCCAACTGCGTATCAATGAGGTGGTTCGTACTTCCGAATGGCTGTGCGGCATGCTGAAAGATCCGTCCTCTTTATTTGCTTGTCAGGCAAAAATTGAAATAGCTAATTTGGCAGATGAGACATTGGTTGCCACTGCCAAAAAGATTGATGAACAAAGCGTTAGTTTAGACGCATTGAATGCCTTCGTTGATGCCATTGCCGTGCCGGCTGACGCTGCTCCTGAGGCTCCGTATGCTGCTGACGTGATAGCTGCCTACAAAGCCAAAAAAGAGGAATACACGGCTTATTTCGAGCAGGAAAAACTGCAAAAATTAGGTCTCGCTCTCATAGCCGAAGATACACCCAAACCCGGTATGAAAGAGGCTGAGTTTATCAAGATGGGTGAGGCTATCAGTGCCTACGAGGCTGCCGTATCTGCTGTGAATGAGAAAAATGCTGCTGCCGTGGCGGCCGCTAAAGACGAGTTCACGCCGCTTCGTAAACTGCTGCTGTTGAGCCGTGATTTTGTTACCTTACTCCGTAACTTTGTCACCTTGGAGATTTTCTACAACAAAGATGTGCATGATAAGGCTATTTTCCAATCCGGTATATTGGTTATTGACCAGCGTATTTGTCACCTTTGCGTTGCCGTTAATGATATGGCAAAACAGGACGCACAGGCCGGTCAAAGCGGTATGTTCCTGATTTACTGCGACTGCGTCAGCCGTAAGTTGGGTACGGCCAAAAAGATTGTTGCAGCCGTCACGATGGGTGAGATAAAGAACCTGCACGAGGGTAAAAATGCTGTTTTCTATGACCGTCAGGGTAACGACTATGATGCCACTATCATCAAGGTTATTGATAACCCTATTTCTATTCAGCAGGCTTTCTGGAGCCCTTACCGCAAGTTCGGACAGTGGGTTACCGAACTTATCAATAAATCCGCTTCGGAAAAGAACGACAAGGCATTTGCCGATATGACTGCCAATGCCGAAGCCAAACTCAATCAACCTGCCGATGCTGCCGCTGCCGATCCTGCCGAAAAGAAATCAGCCTTCGACATCGCTAAGTTCGCCGGTATCTTTGCCGCTATTGGCATGGCATTAGGCTATATAGGTGCTTTCCTGACCAGTGTAGGAGGTGCTTTGTCCGCTATGCACTGGTGGCAGATTTTGGCAGCCATTGCCGGACTTATGTTGGTTATCTCGGGTCCTGCTATGATTCTGGCAGCCATCAAACTGCGCCGCCGCAACTTGGCTCCTATTCTTAATGCCAACGGTTGGGCTATCAACGCCGATTCGATTGTTAATATACCTTTTGGTGCTACGCTTACCGAACAGGTGCAGTTCCCCTTTGTGGCAGTTCAAAAAAAGCACCTGTCAAAAGGTGCTAAATGGGCGATTGCCATTGCCGCTATCTTAGTCGGTTTGGCAGCCGCTTGGCTGGTATATTTCTACTGTATGGCTTGATTGAACAAGGCTATGATGTGCGACATCTGTTGTTCGCGTGTCATGGCTGAATTATCCACTACAATAGCGTCCGCAGCCTGTCGCAATGGTGACTCGCTGCGGTGCGTGTCTCTATAGTCTCGGTCATTCACGTCTGCCAGCACATCTTCAAAAACAGGGCACTCTCCTTTGGCTGTCAGTTCGTCAAAACGCCTTTGGGCGCGTACCTCGGGCGAGGCGGTCAAAAACAGTTTCAGTTCGGCATCGGGGAACACCACCGTGCCGATGTCTCTGCCGTCCATCACAATACCTTTTTCTTTACCCATCGCTTGCTGTTGCGCTACCAAGAAAGCGCGCACCTCTTTGATGGGCGATACTTTAGATGCCATATTGCCCACTTCCAGCGTGCGTATCTGT
Source organism: Paludibacteraceae bacterium (assembly GCA_024400275.1). The sequence continues at coordinate 8,889 of JAKSMY010000055.1, forward strand.
CCTTCCACATCTTCTCCGTTCAGGCACACGTGGTGGTTACGGAAATCCACTGTGATATGCCGAATGGCGTGTAAGGGCTCTTCGCCTGTACGCAGACAGTACAACGCCACGGCGCGGTACATAGCCCCCGTATCGATGTAGTTGTATCCGGCATATTGCGCCAACGCCTTTGCAATGGTGCTTTTACCGCAACTGCTATATCCGTCTATGGCAACAATGATTGGTTTCATTTCATCATTTGGTTGATATTCAGTGCTAAACTGGCTTGGTAGATCATATTGCCTTTGGTGTATTGACTGATGGCAAAGCCTACGCTGACCATCTTGATTTTCAGTCCTGCTCCCAATCCAAAGCCTGCCAGACTGCGTTGATCTTTCAGATTCATCTCGGCACGGCGGCGGTGGTTGTAACTGATTGTCAGGTAGAACTTCTCACTTTTGGGCACGATGTCCAAGGCAAAAATAGTGTGGCGGAACATCATGTCATACCACTGTATCTTATCGTTTTTGTTGTCCTTAGGCTGATTGGTTAATTCGTAATTGAGGTTCCACCGTTGCATATTGTGGATAGTCATACTTATTCGGATAGGGGCGTGTTTGAAGCGATAAGCCAGTCCCAATTCTATGTTGAAAGGCAGTGACTCGCGTTTCTGACCGCTTTCCTCGGTGTAAAAACCTTTTAGTTGCCAACCTATATTGCGTAGGGTCAGACCCATTTGGAAGGTAGAATCTTTGGTGTGGAAATGTCCGCCCACATCGGCTGCCAAGGCAAAAGCCGAATAACTTTCGTAGAACGACATAATCGGTTTGAGACTGACACCGACTGTGAATTGCGGACCCAATTGGCGTGCGTACATAATGTCGATAAGCATATCTTTGGCGGTGAAGGTGCCGCCGGTCAGATTGCCGTATTGATCGGCATATTTCATTTTGCCATAATCTAAATAATGGATACCCACGGCAAAATAATTGGGTTTATCCGGTTCGTCGGGGTGTTTCTCTATTTTACTGCGCCCGAAGTTCCAACCGAATAAGGCACTGCCCAAATTGGTGCCTTGCATATAGTGGGCGTAGTTCAGTTCCAGTATTTTGTCCGTTCCGTTGCATAAGAGGGCGGGGTTTTGCATAGCCATACTGATTTCGCCGTCTTGAATAGCCACATTGTCGCCGCCCAACGCGCACAGACGCGAAGAGTAGGGCAGGCTGAGGAAAGAATATACACTGCTGCCATTGGCCTTCGTTTGTGCCCATGCCGGCATAGGAATCTGCATAAATAATCCTGCTAACAAAAGAATATGTAAAGCCCTTTTTCCCATTCAAGCCACAAAGGTACAAAAAAAATTGCATATACGCAAATTTTTTTAGTTTAAAGTTTAAAGTTGAAAGGCGATTAACGTGCCCGATAGTGGTGCCAGCCCCGTCCGGGGTAA
>JAKSMY010000056.1 GCA_024400275.1 Paludibacteraceae bacterium
CTTTCCAAGATGGTAATGGTCGAGTTGGGCGATTGATTTTGTTTAAAGAGTGTCTCGCTAATGGCATAGTACCCTTTATTATCACGGAGGAACTGAAGATGTTCTACTATCGCGGTTTGCAGAATTGGCCTGCAACACAAGGATATTTGCGGGACACTTGCCTCACAGCGCAAGACAACTATGCTGCTTTGCTTGACCGCCTACGAATCAAACATTAAAATGTTAATAAAATAGCATTTTTCCTCAAAATAGTTGTCTATTCTGATAAAAGAAATTGCATATTAGTGCCATAAGAACAATTGACCATAGAATAGATATTGAACGATGATGGAGATGCCGTTGCTTAATGAATATACAAATCGTCCAGATGATTGCTATGCATAATGGAAAAAGTGGCGGAAAAGCGGCAACACATCCCGGCAAATCTCCGTTACAAAGTGCTATAATGGACCGCTGGCACCCACACATCGGGCAACTGATTCCAAACACCGAACGGAAAAAACAAGGAAAATGCAGCCACTTTTCCACTGCTACTTAAAATAGATCAAAGAGTTCAAAGAGCGAGAAACTTGCTGCGCCAATGATGGCAACAAAGATAACGTAGTACAGGATATACAATGCACCAAAAACGATACCTAAAATAGAGGTAACTTTTCCTGCTTTCAGCATTCCATAACCCTGATACAGAGCAGGTTTTGCCTCATAAGCAGCAAGACCTTTCTTTGCAAGTACTACACCAACAATACCACAGATGAAGCCTACAAAAAGGCAACCAAACAGCAGAGAACAAACTCCCAGCACCAGCGATGCAACGGCATAAGGTGCATTTTGATTGTTAATTTCTGACATAATGTTTTAATTTTGAGATTAGTAATAATATTAAAATGATAATCATAGGATTACCAGATATCTTCTAATGCACTCGTAGCGGCATCTAATGCTTTCTCATACGCATCAACGGCATCATCCAAAGCATCTTCATAATCATCATAGATGCTATTTCTGGACGATGTAGAAGGAGCACTGACATGCACTTCGTTGAGTTCCATTTTAGAAATTGAGATATTAACCGCCTTGTCGTAAATGGCTTTTTGTGCCTTATAACTCTTATCGCCCAGAGAAGACCATCTGTCTTGTGCCAAAATATCTTCTTCATCACCATCGGAAGAGGTCAGGATACTTCTGATGGCATCATAATTGATAGAGAGTTCTTTGTCCAACTCATTGTCATTGGCATCTAACAAAGAGACCGTAAAGTTACCCATTCCGGGTTCAAAATACGAGTAATCGCCTTTGGGGGCTACTTTGGGTTCGCGTCCGGGAACTTCTTCCCAATCTTGGTTGCTCTCCATAGAGAAGCGTACGCGAACATCCCATTTGTCATCCTTTTCATCGGTACAAACCAGCATAATCTTCACGGAGTCGGAAGATAGGCTCAATAGTGATTTGTGCTGACCTGACAAGCGAACGTCGTCTGCCGAAATCATTTTGCTCTCTTCCTCGTGTTTAGCACAGGAAGCGCAAAAAATCATGGTGCCCAACAGGGCAACTAAAATAGGTAATTTTTTCATAATTGTTTATTTTTAGTTATTAGTATTGGTGCCTACTCTTTGCTGGATTTTCGGCTACCTCCGTGTTTGCGACTGCAAAGGTACAACTTTTTTTTGATATGGGTATGGTCCTTTTTAGTCCTTTTAGTACTCAGAGGTGTAATTATAGATAAGAAGGTGTATAAATACCAATTTTTTCTCAAAATATTTGCATATCCCAAATTTTTGTTGTACTTTGCATTCGGAAACACAATGTTGTGTGACACATGTTTGTGTGATACAATAGTGTGTTGTGGCTAATGTTAACAAAATGAGTGCGTTATAAATGGAATAAGACAACAAAATCCTGTCGTCTTATAAAAAACTACCACTCAGGGCAGGAGGGTGACACCGGTCAGTCCCGTTTTGCTGCCGGCTACGTACGATATGGCATTTTCGGTTGACGGTGGACAATGCACAATGCACGATTGAACAAGGTTGTCCAAGTACATAGGTTGACCCTTGAAGAAATAACTACAAGTAAACCGGTCTCCAACTGCTAATTTGGCATGTTCAGCCGTCACTACTTCAAAACAACTATCTCCTAAATATCTAAAAACAGCATGCCGATTGGGTAACCATGTAACAGCCACTTGCTGGCCTACTTGTAAATCCGACGTGTGGATGCCTTCTCCCACAAACGAAGTGCTCTCAATATCACTCCGGAGCAGCAAATCTTGCAAATACGCCTCCCAATCTTGAAAACCCAAGAACTGCGCCAAGAGCGACAGAGTAGTGTGCCGAGCCGTATCGGCACCGTCAATATATCCCCACAGGCGTTTGAGCGTTGTTGGTGATATGTTCTCATGCAAACGCTCCCAAACGGCTCCGGCTAAAAATTCAAAGTCATACGGGGTGAGGATGCGACGGGAGATATTTTTCTCAATATCTAATCGCAATTGGAGAATTTCAGGGGCATTCTTGGTCATAATAGGCATTTCTTATTTAATACATGTTCGGCTTCTCAGGGCTTAGCGAGTGCAAAGGTACTGCTTTTTCTCCATATACGCAAAGTCCTTTTTGGTCCTTTCGTCGGAGCAAACCTCGCGAAATGAATTTGCCGTGCAAATTAGGCGCTCGGTTGCTCCTCCTCTCCAATCCACAACGAGTTGTGTATTGGTCTAACGCTTACGCTTTTTTCTTTTGAGCATGCTTCACTTTTTTTCTACTCCCGTTCTACCCCCGTTAAAAACTCGGAATAAGTAGTACCCAATTGTCCAGCCATAATAACGGCTGCATTCACAAAATCGGCTCGCAGAGCATTGTCCTCTATCGTGGCAGCCACCGAATCACGCACGAGGGCACAATGTTCATAAAAATAGGAAAGTGTGGTAGTATATTCTTGTAGCGAAGATGGAGGCTGAGAACAGATGAGTTGGTACTGTTGGTTGATGAGATCTTGCGCCCGCTGAACGACTTGTTCCCGCGGGTCGGGACGGAAGAATGCCAGGTAGCAGAAATAAGACGTCAGCAGCAAGAGGGCAGAACAGATGATAGAGAAGGGTATAATAATGCGCGCACGCTGCTGCTTGCGAATGGCTGTTAAGACCTGCTCACACGACGGATAGCGACGATTCGGGTTCTCCTGCATACACCTATGCGCGATACGCGAATAAAAAGGTGCAATCAACAGCATGATTTTCCCCAACGCATAGATGTCTGAACGGATATCCGTTTGCATGGCTGTCATCTGCTCCGGAGCCATATAAGACAATGTGCCGGCAGGTTGTTTGTAAGCATCAAAATCATCCGTATCGGACAACCCAAAATCAATCAATTTGAGTTGATGCCCGTTGCGCGTGATAAGGATATTGCCGGGCTTGAGATCACGATGTACTACCTGATGAGCATGCATATAAGCCAACGCTTCCACTAACTGCTGCACTAAACGTTCACGTGTGGCACGGTTAGGATTGTCTGCCAAAAAATCAGCAAGGGTGATGCCGTCAATCCACTCCACGCGGATATAGTCACCCATCGTCTCGTTATGTCCATAATCTAAGGTGTGAACGATAGACGGATGGTCTAATATCGCCCCCACAGCAAATTCTTTTTGAAGGCGTTGACGCTCCTGCTCGGTGCCATGTTTGATGGTCTTGAATACATACCAACGACCATATTGCTGCGCTTTATAGAGACGGACAGAACCATGCTCTCTTAACAAAGAGAGTTGGCTAACTTCACCGGACCAGGTGGCAGGACCTGAAACTAATATTTCGGAATTATCGGTGTCCATATTTATTCGTTTGTGAGTGCAAAGTTATAAAAAAATTTTGATATATGAAAAAAAAGTTGTACTTTTGCAGTTGCAAAGGGTTTTTTTGACTGCCCAACAGAATGAAATATGAAGAATTGATACGCGAATTGCAGGCTGACCGTTATGCGCCGGTCATTTTGCTGTGTGGTGAAGAAGCGTATTATATTGACGAGGCAACTGCTTATATTGAGCAGCATGCACTTGACGAGATGGCGCGTGAGTTTGACCAAACGGTGGTTTATGGCAAAGACCTGCCGGGAGCCGACATTGCTCCTGTGGTGGGACAAGCACGCGGATTTGCGATGATGGGTGGGCGTAAGGTTATTATTGTTAAGGAGGCGCAGACGATTAAGAAATGGGACGCTTTGGCACTGTATATGGACAACCCCCAATCGACCACCGTATTAGTGTTGTGCTACAAATACGGCAATCCGGACAAGCGGCTCAATATATGGAAAAGTTTTGAGAAAAAGGGTGGCGTTATTATGCAGTCAGACCCGTTGCGCGATTATCAAGTGGCGGGCTGGATAGCCAATCAGGTAGATGTGGAACCCAAAGTAGCGCAATTATTAGCAGACTATTTGGGTAATGACCTCACCGCCATCGTCGGTGCGTTAAAGAAACTGAAGGACGGCTGTCCGGAGGGTGTGACAAAGATAGATGCCGACTTGGTGGAGCGCAATATAGGCATCAGCAAAGATTTCAATGTCTTTGAGTTGCAGAGTGCGCTTATCAAGGGCGATGTTTATAAGGCCAACCAGATAACCCATTATTTTGCTTCGTCCAAAGACCATCCGATGGTCAAGGAATTGGGTATCTTATTCGGCTTCTTCCAAAATCTGATGTTGTACCATTATTTAGACGATAAGTCCGAACGTGCCGTAGCGTCCGCTTTGGGTATCAATCCGTTTTTTGTGAAAGATTATGCGGCGGCAGCCAAGCGGTACAATGCGATGAAAACATTTCGTATTATCGGCTATTTCCGTGAAACGGATGCCCGGCTGAAGGGTATCAATAACCCCTCTGCCAAAGATGATGACCTGTGGAAAGAACTTATTTTCCGTATTTTGCATTAGCAAAATAAATAGTACATTGTACATATCTAAATAGTACATAACATGTTGTTAGGAATAATAATCAATCCCAAATCCGGTAAGCGTGCTATGCGCTTGCAGCGTATCTATTTATGGAAACTGCTGCGGGCTCGTCATCAGCCTTTTACGTATCGTGTGACGCGCTATGCCAATCACGCTTTGGAATTGGCTCGTGAATTGGTTGAGAAAGGCTATGACCAAATCCTTGTCTTAGGCGGAGATGGCACGGTGAGTGAAGCTATTAACGGTATTATGCGTTCTAATCTCACTCCGGAACAACGAAGCAAGGTGCAGTTTGGTATTATGCCACGTGGCACGGGCAATGATTTTGCACGTTTTTGGGGTTTAGACCGTCGTTTCAAACGCAGTCTGCAATTGTTCTTTGAGGGCAAGTCACAGCCTATTGACGTGGGCGATTTGACTTACTGGCGTAATGGGGTAGAGCACCACCGCTATTTCATCAATTCCGTAGGATTTGGCATAGATTCCCTGACCAACGTATATGGTCAGCGATTGAAGTATTATATTGGTTCTCACCATATTAATTATCTATTCGGCTTGTTCTGGGCGTTGATTCAACTTCAATTAGAGAAGATGCATGTGTGGGTAGATGGCAAGGACTTTATTCAGGGCAAGATATTCCACCTTAATATAGCTAACGGACCATATAACGGTGGTGGAATGAAGCAGAATGCTGATGCCGACCCACGTGACGGAGTCTTGCATGGTATGTTCGTGGAGAAACCAACGTTTAAGCAGATGTGTCAGGGAATAAGCAAACTCTTTAATGGTGGGTTGTATCAGTTGCCTTTTGTACATCCTTTTGCCGGCAAGGACTTCGTTATTGAGACGAAGGAGCACACGCAGTTTGAGGCTGACGGCATAACGATGGATATCATGGGCGATTTTGAGGTCCACTGCCACCATCACGCACTCTGTATGACCGTTCCGCAGTACTGTCAAGAAGGCAAAGAAATACACGATTTTGAATAATAAATCAATTACTAAATACTAATGATATGACAAATTTATTACTTTTATTTTCTGCTTTTTTAGCATTGGACACCGTGCCGGCTGATACCATAGTTGCCGTGCCGGTTGATACGGTTACTATGCCGGCTGATACAATAGCCGCTATGCCGGTGGATACGGTGGCAAAAGATACCACCGACAGTGTGGGTTTCCGGTTTACCACCGTTGATAGCGTGGCTATCACATCGGTTAAAGACCAAAATAGGTCGGGTACCTGTTGGGCATTTTCGGCACTCAGTTTCTTCGAGAGTGAGGTGCTTCGTATGCAAGGACGTGAAGTCGATTTATCGGAGATGTTTGTGGTTAACCGCACCATGATGGACCGTGCCGAATATGTTATTCGCATGTATGGTGACGTGGCGTTTGCCGGGGGAGGCTCCACATACGATGTTCTCTATTGCATGCGTAATTATGGTTTGGTTCCGCAGTCGGTTATGCCGGGTATTCAGTACGGCACAACCGAGGCAGACACCTTGCCCGTTCATAACGAGTTGGACGCTATTGCCGAGGGGTATGTCAAGTCGCTGTGCCATAATAGTAAAATCAAACGGCTCACACCGGTGTGGAAACAAGGTTTGCAGGCTGTGTATGACACGTATTTAGGACATTGCCCGGACACTTTTACTTACGATGGTGAGGAGTTTACACCGCAGTCGTTTGTGGAGTGGCTGGGACTTAATCCGGACGATTATGTATCTGTCACCAGTTACACGCACCATCCTTTCTATACACGTTTTGCGCTGGAGGTGCCCGATAACTGGCGAATGGACCAGATGTATAACGTGCCGATGGAGGAGATGATGGAAATCATAGACAATGCCATCGCGCAGGGTTATACGATGGCTTGGAGTGCCGATGTGAGCGAGGTAGGCTTTACCCGCAAGGGATTAGGCGTTATGCCTGACGCTGACAAAGGGGCAGATCTGACCGGCTCGGACATGGCAAAATGGCTGGGAATGGATACCAAATCCAAAGCCGATGAACTGACCAAGAAACCCCTGCCTGAGATGGAGATAACGCAGGAACTGCGTCAGCGTGCTTTTGATAACTGGGAGAACACCGACGACCACGGTATGCATATCTTTGGCACTGCCAATGACCAGAATGGCAAACTTTATTATATGGTCAAGAACTCGTGGGGCACGCAACGCAGCACGTATAAAGGTATTTGGTATATCTCGCGTGCCTATATGGAGTACAAGACCAATAGCATCATGGTACACAAGGACGCTATCCCTGCTCACATTCGTGAGAGATTAGGTCTGTAACCCCGATAACACAACACGAAAAAGGCTGCCCAATAAGCAGCCTTTTTTGTATGGAACAGGTGTTCTATTATACAGCATCTATGTAGTTTGAACAAGCTTTACCTGCTTTGATGTCTAAATTACCATGTACGGAAGTAATACAGATATTACTTGTTGCAATAGGTGCAAAGGATAGGGAAGGTTGGATATATTGTTTTTTCATAATTGTGCTCCTTTCTTATTTAATGATTTGACCTTGCAGAGTATGTTTCTTTCCTTTCTTAAAGATGAATAGATGTCCTTTTTCGAATGTTTTTTCTACCATCTGAGGGGTGTCGATGTCATTCGTATTTGTTGGCGTGTTGCGGATTACCAAACGACGTGCAGCAACAGCATCCCGATAGCCTGGTTTGACTTGGAAATAGGCTCTCATCCCTTTGAACAGTGCATCTTGCGTTGACCAGTTTAACTCTCCGGAAGCGTTCAAGAATAGATTATAATTACTACCTGTCACTTGTTGTGCCTTAACAACAGAAACCATTTCAATGGCATCAGTTGATGTTCTATGGCTGGCAGAACCCAATGTGACGCTTGAGAAAGAAGGATTAACTATATCTTCGCTAACCCTTAATAAATAAGGATAGCCGAGTGCTAAAGTAGTAACTTTGTCAAAATATACATCAAGAATATTATTAGAAAGAGCAGATGAAGATAATTGATATAACTCATAATCTTCTCCAAAGGCTTCTTTCATCTGCTCATCGGTTAGAGCAAAGGGTAAAGAAATCGTATTAAGAATGCCACCTTGGAACGTACGAACCAAATTAACATCCGTTTTTCCGGATGGGTAGGAAGAATATGTTCCTGTTTCACTGAATTCGAAAGAAGGCATTCCTAATTGGGCTTCTCCATCTACTAAGATAACGGCAGGAGCAGCACTATTAGCAGAAGTAAAGTAGTCCGCAGGACTGGCAGTTCCCATTTGAGTGCTCCAACCGGAAGTAATATTTGTATTGGCTGCCTTCTGTACAGATAATTTTGTTGTATTGGTTAAAGCACCTGTGAGGGTAATGACTTTTGAACTTGCTAAATTTATATTAGCCGCAGAAGTGGACATTTGTACATTACCTTTTATATTGAATGCACCGGACGCAACATTTACAGCAAAAGCATCGGAACCATTCGCTGTGTTTTCGATAGTACCGCCATAGAGCGAAAGTGTACCGCCATTCACCTTGATGGTAGCCGCAAAGTTCAAGCCGGCAGTGATTTTGCCTCCTCCTTCGTTGTCGTAGATAGATAGACTTTTGCTATCACCGATTGTAATGGGAGAAGTAGCGTGCGTATAAGTGATAGTTTTACCATTCAAGCAAATCTTAGTGTCACCTGTTGGAACCGTCCAACTGCTTACGGTTACATTATCTTTTAAGTAGTAACTACCTTCTGTTGTTGGTAAAGACTCGGTCTCTTTCCACTCTTGGAACGATACGCCATTATGCTCGTGGTCACTTACGGCGTCTGTGGTGAATGAACCGGTGACAGCATCGCTTGTTCCTTCTGTATATACAGCAAACACTTTGTAATCGTACGTTGTTTCAGAAGAAAGTCCGGAGATGGTGTACGATGCACCAGTGAGATTTTCTACTGTAGTCCATGATGAGCCAGCATCTTTGACCGAATACTGCAATTTTATTTTGGCATCATCTTTCTTAGTCCAACCGATGGTAGCAGAAGATGAACTCTTGGCTGTAACACTCACATTGGTAGGAGCATCGTAAGTGGGGGTAGGAGTGCCTGCTTCAAAATCAAATTGTATCTGATTAGCATAATTGGCGGTAGAATAATCTGTAATTGCTGTAATGTTTGCAATATTGTAAGATGCAGTTCCGTTTTGATATAAACATCTTGTGTTATCTGTGCTACTGTATCTATAAATGATGTGTTTAATTTGTCGATTTGATGCTTGGTATCCAGTTTTGTCATAGATAGTTAATAGTACATTAGATGTACCGTCCCATTCAAAATCGGTGGTGAACTCAATCGCGTTATACCATGCATCTGTTGCTGGGGTCGTAATTTCTCCATCATAAACTTTTGTTCCCTTCTCTAAATACGAAGATAAGGAATTACTAACAACGTTTTTCATATAAATTTCCCATTGACGAGTATAAGGCTCTGGAGTATACATCGTTGAAGAATAAGAATATTTGAAAGAAATGCCTGTAATTTTTCCTTGACTTGTAGCTCCAGCATTTGTCAACTCAGAAGCATAATAAATTTGCTGAGAAAGGGAATAATATGCAAATGATCCCAATTTCGAAGGCATAACTTGGGAAGTCGTAGAAGTTGAACTACTGCCTGTTCCAAGCTCTAAAGTTATTCCCCACGAACTTAATGCCCAGAGGGCACAAAAAATAAATGTAAAAATCTTTTTCATAACTAATACCTTTTTTATTTTGTTAAACATATTTTCGAAATCGCTTGCAAAATTACATAAAATTTTTGATATATGCAAATTTTTGTTAAGAAAAATGCAAAAATAATGTTATTTTGTATGAAATCAGTATGCTTGGCTGTTTATGATGATGGTTCTACGTTAGCACCACGTATGCTCAATACTAAATGAATCATAAAGAAATAATAAAGGAATCATAAAGGAATAGTAAAGGAAAACTGCATTGTTGCATTGTTGCATTGTTGCACAAAAAAATATGCAGATGGGGTGTCTTTTCCTAAATTTAGTTGACAGTTTTTGTCTTTAATTTCCTAAAAATATTGACATTTGTACTAATTTTGTTGACATATTCCTAAAAACCTTGACACTTGCCTAAAATTCTTGACATTCATCCTAAATCAGTTGACATGGGCGATTGATAACTTTTCCAAAGCCGTTCTTGAGGTCCGGATTGCCTATGGACAAGAGACGGAGTTTTATAGCCTATACTCATGTGTGGTCGCCTATCGTTGTAGAAACTAATAAAGTTACCTATGCCTT
>JAKSMY010000057.1 GCA_024400275.1 Paludibacteraceae bacterium
ACCCATACTTATCGTAATCTGAATTAGTTGGGTGCTCTGTATCTAACAACACCAATAAGTCCCAATCAGAGTCATGACGCGCATCACCCCTTGCCTGTGAGCCAAACAAAATCAATTCTCCACCTTGAGGCAAGGTCTCCCGTGCTGTTTTGGTGATTTGGTTTAATATGTTATGTCCTTTATCTATCATTTTTAATTGGCTAAATCAACTATATTTCACCAAAATCCTGATTGGTGCCATGAAAAAGAATCATATTGTACCTCCGTTTCTATGGCAGATTTGTTGCAAACTATTCAAAGTATCTTCCAATGGCAAGATATGCTCTGCCTCATAATTGCGATCCAGAAAGTCCAATCCCGCATATTGATTCAAATAGCGAAACGATATATGTGGTTGCATCTTGTATTTACGCGCAAAAGCGGAAATACAAAGATTGATATATTGTATTTTCCAAATGGTTTTTTCTGACATGTCTTTTATCAAATTTGCGTTTTATGACGCAAAATTACAACAAAAAATTGAAATTTCCAAATAAAAAGGCAAAAAAAAGACTGCTAACAATGTTAGACAGTCTCTGCGTTTGGTAATTATTGCTAAATTATTCAGCAACTTTCTCCATAACGTTCTCAACAACCTCAGCGGTCTCGTCGATAACCTCGTTGATAGTGTCAGCAAGAGTAGCCTCTTCAGCAACTTCTTCAACAACAACTTCTTCAACAGGAGCAGCCTCTTCAGCTTGAGCTTCAGCGTTGGCAGCTTTGTTACCGCAGCTCATAGCGCAAAGAGCGATAGCTGCAATGAACATCATTTTTTTCATAACCTTAAAACTAGTTTTTTTATAATTGTTTAAGTTCGTTTTCGGAGGGCAAGCAGTCATAAAAATACTCTTGTCGCGAAAAACGGCACAAAATTACAACTTATTTTGGAATTATGCAAAAAAAATTGTAATTTTGCATGAAATTTGTTGAATTTTTTTGAAAAAACTGCAAAAACATGGTAAAAAAGGGTTCAAATTTGAAATTTTTAGGCATAAATGTGCTAATTGCCTTCATCGTTGTGGTCGTTATTTTGGTGGTCGTGATTATCGGATTGCGAAAATATACCAAACACGGTCAAGAAATTGAGGTCCCGCAAATAACAGGTCTCTACCAAACCGAGGCAGAAGTGCTGCTGTCAAGTTCCGGCTTGCGCTTGGAAGTTGTTGATTCCACTTTCTCCAACAAAGTGCCGCTGGGTACTATTGTTGAGCAAATCCCACCTGCCGAATCACATGCCAAAGAAGGACGAACGATTTATGTGGTGGTTAATGCCAGCGCACAACGTCAAGTCGTGCTGCCGGAGTTGCATGATGTCAGTTATCGTCAAGCCACTAATATGTTGCATCAGTTGGGCTTGACGGTCGATTCGATGATTTATGAACCCAGCGAGTATAGAGACCTGATTTTGGATTTGCGAAAAGGGGAGGAGTCGTTGGAAACAGGAACCAAAGTGCCGGAAGGTACAGCCATTACTTTGGTGGTAGGACAAGGACGGGGAACAGAAATGGTAACCATTCCTGAATTAGGAGGACTAAACGTAGTGGGAGCACGCAGTTTATTGCTGGCAGAACATCTGACTATGGGACAAGTGGAATACGACGAGGAAGTAACGGAGGAAAATAAGGAAAAATTTGTGGTATATATGCAAACTCCCCAGTCTGGAAGTTTATTATTGGAGGGTAGTACCGTGCAAATCAAACTGTCCACCAACCGTGAACGTGCCATTACTGAGGATAATATAGAAAACGAGGACGTGTTCTTCTAATCAAACGGTTGTTGATGGCTCTTGACGACGAAAATATAGAACAGGAATTATTTGAACGCTTTCGCTTGGTTGTAGATAAAGGGCAGGAACCGTTACGGATTGACAAGTACCTGTCCGAACACATGGCAGGCACGTCTCGCAATCGGATACAAACGGCTGCCGATGCAGGGCATGTATGGGTAAACGGGAAACCGGTGGCGAGCAATTACAAAGCCAAACCGTTCGATGTGGTGCAGGTGCTGTTGGACCACGAGTTGCACGATTACCATATTGAACCGGAGAATATCCCGCTTGTCGTTGTGTATGAGGACGATGATGTGCTGGTTATCAATAAACCGGCAGGTTTGGTGGTTCACCCCGGGCATGGCAACTACGAGCATACACTGCTCAACGCGCTGGCGTATTATTTCGGCGACAAATTGGACATAAACAATCCCAATATAGGACTCGTTCATCGCATAGATAAAGATACGAGTGGTTTGCTGCTGATTGCCAAAACGCCGGATGCCAAGACCACATTGGCATTGCAGTTTTTTGAGCATACAACAGAACGTACCTATAACGCCCTCGTTTGGGGCACGTTTAAGGAAGAAAACGGCACGGTTGAAGGTGCCCTCGCGCGCGACACGCGCGACCGCACGTTATATAAGGTGTACGATATGGAAGACCATCCTGAAGCCAAAGAGGCCGTCACCCACTGGCGTGTGCTGGAACGTTTCCCGTACGTGACTTTGGTGGAATGTCGCTTGGAAACAGGACGCACTCACCAGATACGTGTACACATGAAAACAATAGGACACCCTTTGTTTGCAGACGAGAAATATGGGGGAATGGAAGTGCTGAAAGGACTACCGACGCAGAAATATAAACAATATATTCTAAACTGTTTTGCTTTGTGTCCAAGACAGGTACTGCACGCCAAGACATTGGGATTTACACATCCTCGAACCGGTGAACGGATGTTCTTTGATAGCAATTGGCCGGACGATATTACTAATTTAATAGAGAAATGGAGGCATTATGAGCCAAATACTTTGGGCTGACGACGAGATGGAGTTGCTGAAACCCTATCTGATTTTTTTGCAGGAAAAAGGATATGATGTCATGACTGTCAATAATGGTCAAGACGCCATTGATTATTGTAGCGAACATATTCCTGATATTGTTTTTCTGGACGAGCAAATGCCCGGCCTGAGTGGCATTGAGACATTGCAGGAAATAAAAACGCTGCGTCCGGAAGTCCCTGTCGTGATGATTACCAAGAGCGAGGAGGAACAGATTATGGAGCAGGCCATCGGTCAAAAAATATCCGACTACCTGATTAAACCTGTCAACCCGAGTCAGATATTGATGTGCCTAAAGAAACATATCCACCAGCGGGAAATCGTTGAACAGGAAACCAATCGCGGTTATGGAGAGGAGTTCTCGGATATAACGTACATGATCAATACGGCAAATACCCTGCCGGAATTTATTGCCATTGAACGGACGTTGGTCAAGTGGGATTTGCAGTTGAGCGAGGCCGATAGTTCGATGCGCGAAATGCTGAACCAGCAAACGAAACAGGCGAACGCTGCCTTTGCCAAGTTTATTATTCGCAACTATGAAGATTGGTTTACCAAGGGTAATCGGCCGATGATGTCTCCGGATTTGTTCAAAGATGTCTTGTTCCCCATGTTGGACCGCGGCGAGAAAATCTTCTTTGTCGTGATTGATAATTTCCGTTATGATCAATGGAAAATTATTCAACCTATGCTGTCTGAGTACTTCACGGTAACGGACGACACGGTTTATCCGTCCATTTTGCCTACTGCCACTCAGTATTCCCGCAATGCTATTTTTTCGGGTTTGATGCCGTCACAAATCAGGGATATGTGGCCTGATTTATGGGTGGAAGAAGACGAGGAAGAGGGGAAAAACCTCAACGAGAAAGAACTCATTCAAACCCAGTTGGACCGTTTCCGTAAACGGTATGATTTCTCTTATTTCAAAATCAACGAGAGTGATTTCTGCGAAAAAATAACCAAGCAGTTCAAACAATTACGAACGCCTCTGAATGTGGTGGTTGTTAATTTTATTGACATGCTTTCGCATAGCCGTACGGATAGTAAGATGATGCGTGAGTTGATGGCGGACGAGCCGGCTTATCGCAGTTTGACCAAGAGTTGGTTCCGTCATTCACCGACCTTGCCGATGTTCCGGCGTATTGCCGAATTGGGGTATAAAGTGGTATTGACAACCGACCATGGAATGGTTAGAATAACCAACCCCGTGCAGATAATCGGAGACAAAAACACCAACACCAACCTCCGTTATAAAGTAGGTAAGGCGCTTAACTGTCAGAGCAAGAACGTATTTGAAATTCAACACCCGGACAAAGTAGGCTTGCCGTGCCCGAATGTGTCGTCCAGTTATATGTTCTGTACGGAAACGGATTTCTTCGCCTATCCCAATAATTATAATTACTACGCTCAGTTCTATCGCAACACGTTCCAACATGGAGGTATTTCCATAGAGGAGATGTTGATACCGTTGATAACAATGGTGCCTAAGCAGTAAAGCGGTAGTTAGCGGATAGGCTCCTGATAGTGGTAATCGCTAAAATCTTTGCCTTTTTTCTCGTCCGTTTCGTCTCGTCTTATACGCGGGAAACGGTTGAACGGATTGTGTCTCCAGAAAAGCAGCAATAGCCAGCCGAAGAGCATACCTCCAAGGTGGGCGAAGTGGGCAACGTTGTCAAAACTGAAGTCTGCCAACCCCGCCATCAGTTCGACGGCTGCATATATAAAAACGAACGTGCGCGCGCGTATAGGAATAGGAATAAACAGAAAGAACATCGGCACATCCGGAAAAAGCCACCCGAAGGCAAACAAAATGCCAAAAACGGCTCCGCTGGCTCCGATGGTAACTCCGCCGCTACCGGTCAAATGCCACACAAGCAGTTGCACGGCTGCGGCTCCTAAGCCGCAAATGGCATAGTAAAGAAGGAACTTTTTCTGCCCCCAACTTTCTTCCAGAGCAGGACCGAACATCAGGACGGCGAACATGTTGCAGAATAAATGCCCAAAATTGGCATGCATGAACATGTAGGTAATTGGTTGCCAAAAATAGAAGAGTCCGGTGTTTATATTCCATAACCCCAACCATTGGGTCAGATAGATGCCTCGCTCTTCTAGCATACTGTCCAAAAGCCAAACAATCAGATTGGCGAGAAGCAATTTTTTTGTTATTGGTGGTAAATTTCTCATAGCGACTGCAAAGATACAAAAAATAAGCCAAATAACCATAAGAATAAGGACTAAAAATGCCTTTTAAGAGAAAAAAATAAAAAAAAATGATTTTTTTTGCCCTAATTATTGTGCATTTTCAAAAAAAGTTGTATCTTTGCACTCGTAAGTAACAAAATGGGGTTCGCCCCAGAAAATATTTATTAATTTTAATACCTATTTAGTATGAATAAAGCTGATCTCGTAGCTGCCGTTGCAGCTAAAACAAACATGTCGAAGACTGCTGTTGCTGCTGCTCAACAGGCTGCTATGGAAACTATCATGGAAGCTCTTCAAAAAGGTGAGAGCGTTCAACTCATTGGTTTCGGTACTTTCTCTGTAGTTAAGAAAGCTGCTCGCAAGGGTATCAATCCTGCTACCAAAGCTGTTATTGACATTCCTGCAAAGAAAGTTGTTAAATTCAAAGCTGGTGCAAAACTCGCTCTCTAATTAGCAATCTTTACAATAAAGCGAGTTGCTCAATCGGGCAACTCGTTTTTTGTGAAAACAACAAGGTCTGTATAATTTATTAAAGGTATTAGATATGTTAAATATTATTTTATGTGGTGCTCCGGGCTGTGGTAAGGGGACCCAATCGGATTTCATTGTTAGCAGATATGGACTGACTCACCTCTCAACGGGTAGTTTGATGCGCCAGGAGATGGCTTCCGGTAGTGAACTGGGGCAGTTGTTGAATAGTTATATCTCTCAAGGACATTTGGTGCCTGACGATGTCACCGTGCAGTTATTGGAGCAGTATATAGACTCGCTTCCGAAGGATACCAAAGGCCTCATCTTTGACGGCTTCCCTCGTACCCTCAACCAGGCTGTTCAATTGGAACGGCTGATGAAAAAGCGGGGCGATAAAACAGCCGTTCTCATTGACATCAACGTGCCGGAAGACGAGATTATCAATCGGTTGATTGAACGTGGAAAAACCAGTGGACGTGCCGACGATAATCTGGAAACAATCAAGGAGCGTCTGAAAGTGTACCACGACCAAACGCGCCCCGTGGACGATTATTACGAGTTGAACGATAAATATGTTCGCATACAAGGCTTGGGTACCATTAGTGAAGTCTTTGGCCGTATAAGCCGTATTCTGGACAAAATATATTGATTTGGATTTATGGCAGCCAATTTTATAGATTACGTTAAGATTTACTGCCGTTCTGGCAAGGGTGGAGCAGGGTGTATGCACCTGCACCGGGCCAAGTATGTGCCCAAGGGCGGACCGGACGGCGGCGATGGCGGACGGGGCGGCCATATTATTCTTGAGGGAAATCGTAATCTCTGGACACTCCTGCATTTGAAATATCAGAAGCATATCATGGCTACCGACGGGGGACATGGTGGGCAAAGCAGAAGTTTTGGCAAAGACGGGGACGACAAGATTATCCAGGTACCTTGCGGTACGGTCGTTTATGACGGTGACACGGGGGAGTGGATATGCGAGGTCAAGGAGCATGGCGAACGCATCGTTCTTCTAAAAGGTGGAAGAGGTGGGCTGGGGAATTGGCATTTCCGTACTGCCACCAACCAAACACCTCGTTATGCCCAACCCGGTGAACCTTGTCAAGAGAAAAATATCATCATGCAGTTGAAGGTGTTGGCTGATGTGGGCTTGGTGGGATTCCCCAATGCCGGTAAATCGACATTGTTGAGCGTGGTCAGTGCTGCCAAACCGGAAATAGCCGATTATCCTTTTACAACGCTAACGCCTAATCTGGGTATTGTCTCTTATCGCGATAACCAATCTTTTTGTATGGCTGACATTCCCGGTATTATAGAGGGTGCCAGCGAAGGAAAGGGACTGGGATTGCGTTTCTTGCGCCACATCGAACGCAATGCCGTGTTGTTGTTTATGGTGCCGGCAATGAGCGACAATATAGAAAAAGAATACAAGATTTTGCTGGCAGAATTAGACAAATATAACCCCGAACTGCTATCAAAAGCACGTATTCTTGCCGTCAGTAAATGTGATACATTAGATGATGAGGCGCTAAAAAAATTGCGTGCCAAGGTAAATAGGCTGCAAAAGAAATTGGATATTCGTATCGTTTTGCTCAGTAGTTTGAGTGGCTTGGGGGTTAGCGAACTCAAAGATGCGTTATGGGAAGAACTGCAAAAAGAGCAGAACCAGATTATCGAAATTTCGCACGCTCCAATTGCGGTAGAACCCCGAGACTTTACCGACGGTCGACCGACGGTCGAATCTGGCGTGGAAGAACAGTCAGGAACTATCTATCTGAACGAAGTAGATGAGGATTGGGATTTGAGTAAATACAAAGGTATCGGTTGGGACACACAAGATTAACATATTCCTCTTATTTGACTTGGTGTGAAAGGCATATCAGTCCGAAAAATCTGATTTTGCTATTAAGTCTGTTGGTGGGCATTCTTTCTGCGGTGTCTGCCATTGTTTTGAAGGAACTGATACATCTGATTAAGTATTTGGTGGCTCACCAGTTGGCGTCAGGGTACAGCCATATTTGGTATTTGTTAGGACCAATGATTGGTATCGCCTTGGCTTCTCTTTTTGTCCACTATATTGTCCGGGACGACATATCACATGGTATAACGAAGATTTTGTATGCCATTTCGCAACGTAAGTCAATCATCAAGTTGCATAATATGTGGTCATCGGTCATTGGTTCTGCCTTGACGATTGGTTTCGGTGGTTCTGTGGGTGCTGAGGCTCCTATTGTGCTGACCGGTGCAGCGATTGGCAGTAATCTGGCTAAAGCATTCCGCTTGGACCAAAAAACGATGATGTTGATGATTGGTTGCGGTGCTGCCGGAGCTATCGGTGGCATCTTTCAGGCTCCCATTGCCGGATTTGTTTTTACGCTGGAGGTCCTGATGATGGATTTGACAATGGCGAGTGTCGCGCCGCTGTTGATATCATCGGTCACGGCTACTGTTATCTCGTTTTTCTACACCCATCAGACCTCTATGTTCAACCTCCTGTCGGTTGAGCCTTTCTCACTTAGTCGAATACCGTATTACCTCATATTGGGTGTTTTGTGCGGCTTGGTGTCGCTCTATTTTACGCGGGGAATGAACGGTTTGGAGGGCTTCTTCAAAAAACATATACGTTCTATCGGGGTCAAGATTCTTGTCGGTGGGGCTATTCTGGGTGTACTGATTTTCTTGTTTCCTCCCTTGTACGGTGAGGGCTACGATGTCATTTATGCACTTATGAACGGCAATGCTTTGGGTACGTTGGCAGATAGTCCGTTTGCCCGATTGGGAATGACTTCGTGGGTTCTGATGGGTTATTTGTTATTCGTCCTGTTGCTTAAAATTGTGGCTTCTGCGGCTACCAATGCCGGTGGAGGAGTAGGAGGAATTTTTGCGCCGTCACTCTTTATGGGAGCCATTGTTGGTTTCTTGTTGGCGCATTTGCTGAATGTTTTTGGCTTGACTTTGCCCGAAAGTAATTTTGTGCTGGCTGGTATGGCAGGACTGATGTCCGGAGTGATGCACGCACCGCTGACCGGTATTTTCCTCATTGCCGAGTTAACCGGTGGGTATCACTTGTTTATGCCTCTGATGATTGTCAGTGTGGTGTCGTATTTGGTCATTCTGCTTTTTGAGCCACATAGTCTGTATGCCATGCGTTTGGCACAAAAGGGTGAATTGTTGACACACAATAAAGACCGGTCCGTATTGACTCTGATGCACATCGACCAAGTCTTGGAACGGGATTTAATCGTGCTGCAACCGGATATGAAATTGGGCAAATTGATTAAAGTGATTGCCAACAGCAAACGAAATATCTTCCCTGTGGTGGATTCCGAGGGCTATCTTATGGGTGTCTTGCTTTTGGACGAGATACGTAATATCATGTTCCAGTCGCGTTTATATGAACGGTTTACGGTGGAGAATTTAATGACGGCTCCTCCTGCCAAATTATCGTTTGATACGCCGATGGAAAAAGTAATGGAGATTTTTGAGGACACCGGTGCTTGGAATTTGCCTGTTCTGGACGATCAAAAAAAATACCTTGGCATGGTCAGCAAGTCCAAGATATTCAATTCCTACCGTGATGTCTTAGTCCGCCTTTCGGACGAGTAATTCTTAATTCAAAACCGAAATTATTGTTGTAGCCACAAAGACAAATAACGGTCGTAAATATAGTAACCCTGTTCGGACTTAACGACAATATTGTTCTTTACAAGTGCATTCAATGCCAGTTTGGTACTGCTGAGTGCTCCTAACGCATATCGTTGCATAAACGCGCTATCAAACGGTTTGCTAACACAGTCTTCGTTGGCGATCGCCCTTAATAGTTTCAGTTGTCCGGCGGCAATTAAGTCTATATAATCCCTATACATCACGTCGCCTTCTTTCTTTACTTCCTGCAAAACGATGGCTGCAAGAGTCAGTGTATAGTCCGTTTCATTCCTATCGTACAAACGATTCATCAAGTCCTGAATATACCACGTATATCCTTTGGCAAAATCATAGAAACAATGGAATACCTCTGCGGGGAGATTTTTATCGGCTTGTTTGCATAGGGCAGCAGAGAAAGCATAATAAACATCTTCTTTCAACGGTTCCAATCCCATTTTTTGCGTACATTGGTAGAAAGGTCTTGATGGAGTAGAAAAAATCTCCGACATAAGCGATTGTTTGCTACCGGAAAATACAAAATGGATATTGGGAGTAAACTGTATCAAGGAGCGCAGGAGTGCCTCTGTTCCTTTTTCGGGATAATGAGTGATCTGCTGAAACTCATCAATGGCAATATAGCAGTCATATTCGCTATGCTGCAAATAATCAAAAATCTCCTTCAGACTTGTCTCGCTTTGCGAACGGACTATATCAAAAGACAATTTAGGTTGACCGGTAATCGGATCAAACTCCATAATCGGACGGCAAGATTTGAAGAATGAAGCAACCTGACTAATTATTTTATCTATCGTTCCGTCCAGACTGCCAAGAATGGTTTGTCCCAAGAGTTGAACAAACTCCAATT
>JAKSMY010000058.1 GCA_024400275.1 Paludibacteraceae bacterium
TGGTGGCTACGGATGCAACCACTTTCAGCAAGATAATAGCAAATATATACACCAATAGCAGCCATGGATTATCAAATAGCGATGCCAAGGCAGAGTCGGTCAATAGCATATCCGCTTGCCCGTTCAGTAGCGCGCTAATGGTAAGGTAACCTTCGCCATACAACGGCGGGAAAAGGTAGATAAGAATACCCAGCACACATCCGCCAATCACTATTTTGAGCCACAAAGACTGCACTTTGTGTTTGAATAGTTGTTCCAAGAATGTGGTGGCGCGGATGAAATATAGCGAGAATAGTCCGCATACGATACCCAATAGCAGATACCATGGGATACGTTCCAACACAAACGGCTCAATCGTTTCCAGTGCAAACATAGAGCCTGTTCCGGTCAGCAGGTAAGACAATGCCGTGGCAGTGACGGATGAGATTAGCAAAGGGGCTAAACTGGTCATTGTCAAGTCCATAAGCAGTACTTCCAAGGTGAAGACCAATCCGGCAATAGGGGCTTTGAAGATGCCTCCGATGGCACCCGCTGCACCACAGCCAATCATCAGCATCAGTGTTTTTTGGTCCAACCGAAAGGCTTTGGCAAGGTTACTGCCGATAGCGGCACCGGTCAGCACGATAGGTGCCTCTGCTCCGACCGAACCGCCAAAACCGATGGTGATGACGGAGGAAACCAGTGAAGACCAAGTGTTGTGCAGTTTGATAATTGATTTGCGTTGCGAAATGGCATACAGCACTTTGGTGATGCCGTGCGAGATGTCGTCTTTGACAATGAAATGTACAAACAACGATGCCAACGCGATACCCATCATTGGGAAGATGAGGTACCAAATATGGTTCTGGGCAGCCAAGTGGGTGTCCAATAGGTGTTCAATCCAGAAAATAAGTGTTTTGAGAAGGAAGGCTGCTAAGGAACTGAGGCAACCCACCATAAGGCTGAGAATAAGAACAAGGTGCTTCTCCGATATATGCCGCTCGCGCCATTCAATAAAATCATCGTATGTGAACCGAATCTTATTCATCCCAACCGATGCCGCGATATTTAGACAGGTCCCATTCTTCGTCCACTTCGTTCAGATAAATAGTCTCTGACGTCTCGTCCACGTCAGATTCGACCGTCGGTCGACCGTCGGTAAGTTCTCGTAATTCGATAGGAATTGGAGCGTGCGAAATCTCAATGACTTGGTTCTGCTCTTTTTGCAATTCTTCCCACAGTGCATCTTTGAGTTCTGTGACGCCGAGCCCGGAGAGCGAAGAGAGAAGAATAACTTTTATTCCCAGTTTGGTTTCCAACTTGGCGGTTTTGGTATTCAGTTTCTTCAGTCCGGCAGCATCTACAGTGTCACACTTGGAAATGGCTAAGATGCGGGCTTTGGATAGCAGTTCGGGGTTGTATTTCTCCAACTCAGACAGCAGAATCTTATATTCTTTTTCAATATTGTCACTGGTGGCAGGCACCATAAACAGCAGTACGGCATTGCGCTCAATATGGCGTAAGAACCTCAGTCCAAGCCCTTTGCCTTCGCTGGCTCCCTCGATGATACCGGGTATGTCTGCCATACAGAATGACCGTTCATCTCGGTAGGACACAATACCTAATTGGGGCGTGAGGGTGGTGAATGGATAGTCGGCTATCTCCGGTTTGGCTGCACTGACTACGCTGAGTAAGGTCGATTTGCCGGCATTGGGAAAGCCGACCAAACCGACATCCGCCAGCACTTTCAACTGCATAATGACATTGCGTTCCTGACAAGGTTCACCGGGTTGTGCGTAGCGAGGAGTCTGATTGGTGGCGGTACGGAAATGCCAGTTGCCTAATCCGCCTCGTCCGCCTTTCAGCAGCATGACGCGCTCACCATGTTCCTTCACTTCGCAGATGAAAGCACCCGTGTCACCGTCATACACAACGGTGCCACAGGGAACTTGAATAATCTTATCTTCTCCGTCCTTACCAAAACTGCGGCTTTGTCCTCCGTGTCCGCCGTCGGTCGCCATGATATGCTTTTGGTATTTCAGGTGGAGTAGAGTCCACAGGTTACGGTTGCCCTCCAAGTAAATGTGTCCGCCACGTCCACCGTCGCCACCATCCGGTCCTCCTTTGGGGACATATTTGGCACGATGCAGGTGCATACAACCGGCACCGCCCTTACCGGAACGGCAGTAGATTTTAACGTAGTCAATGAAGTTGGCAGCCATAATTAATCTTAGTATATCTTATCCAAAATACGGCAAATACGACCGAAAATCTCGCTAATGGTACCTAAGCCCTGTATGCGAACATATTTATCGTTCAACTCATAATAGTCATCCACAGGACGTGTTTGGTCATGGTACACTTTCAAGCGTTCCTTGATGGTCTCCAAATTATCATCGGCACGACCACTGGTCTTTCCGCGTTCCAATAAGCGACGGATAATTTCGTCTTCAGGTACATTGATATCAATGAGAACAGCCGTTTTATCGCCCCGTTTCTTCATCAATAACTCTAATTGCACTGCCTGGTTGAGGGTGCGAGGGAAACCATCAAAAATCAAACCTTTGGTGTCTTTGGGCAGGGAATTGATATGCTGCTCCAACAATTGCATGGTGACATCATCCGGCACCAAATGACCTTGGGAGATATAACTTTTCAATATTTCTCCCAACTCACTGCCTGATGCCATTTCCTGACGCATCAAATTACCTGTTGAGAGATGGGTAAGACCATATTTATTGACGATAAATTCAGATTGAGTCCCCTTTCCACAGCCCGGGGCACCGCAAAGAATAAGGTTTAACATAGTATATTTATTTAGTGTTTTGACAAAAAACGAGTTGCCCCGTTAATGAGCAACTCGTTTATAAAGACAGATTGCTTCTTATAAAGCCATCTTGGAACCGGCTTTGAATTTAACCACTTTCTTTGCAGGAATAGTGATCATCTCTTTGGTAGCGGGGTTGATGCCCTTATGAGCAGGACGATCAATAACAGCGAGAGTACCAAAACCAATCATTTGTACACTTTCACCTTTTTTCAGAGCTTCGAGAGCAGCCTCCATGGCAGCGTCGATAGCCTTTGCGGCTTGAGCCTTCGGCATTTCAGCCTTAGCTGCAACAGCAGCTACGAGTTCAGCTTTATTCATACGTTGTAAATTTAATTAAGTTATTATTCAAGGCCGAGACCTTTTTGTTTCAATATCGGGTGCAAAGTTACTACTTTTTTTGAAATTACCAAATAGTTAGCAAAGAAAAAATGCAAAATGTATCATTTTTTTTGCATTTTATCTACTTTTGTGGGTAAAAGTATCGTTATTTGGCAAAATTTTTGTACCTTTGCACCTGCAATGAGAAACTTACCTGTAGTTACGAAGAATCTGCTGCTGATTAATTTGGCGGTGTTTGTGCTGGACGCTTTGCTGAAGCGTTACGGCATTTATTTGACCGGTTTATTGGGGTTGTGGTACCCTGCAACGATGCGTTTTCATTTTTGGCAGCCGTTGACATACATGTTTTTGCATGCCGATTTTTCGCATATTTTCTGTAACATGTTTGCCGTGCTGATGTTTGCACCGGCATTGGAACAAGACTGGGGCTCCAAACGTTTTGCCATTTACTATTTCATTTGTGGTTTAGGTGCTGCGGCGGTGCAACTGCTGGTTTGGCATCTGTTCCCGGCATCCGGCGGTATGGTGACTATCGGTGCTTCGGGAGCCGTATTTGGCGTGTTATTGGCTTTTGGTTGGCTGTTCCCGGATGTGGAGATGTTCTTGCTGTTCATCCCTATACCCATACGCGCGCGCATATTCGTTATATTATATGCAGTAGTGGAGTTGTTCCTGGGATTTGCCGATTTGGACAACGTGGCACACTTTGCCCATTTGGGTGGTATGTTGTTTGGCGCCTTACTTATCCTGTGGTGGAACAAGGACCGCTGGCATCTGCCATGGCCCAAATTCCCCAAACGCAACAAAACGGAGCACAAGGGGCGTTTTAAAGATTATCATTATCAGGAGCCCATCCGATAGTGCTTACCATCGGATAATGGTCGGAATAGTTGACTTTTATCACTTCTGACGAAACGGGAGTCAGTTTTTTGCTGCATAGAATATAGTCAATACGGATGCCGATATGGTATTTGGCAAAGGTATGCCCCGTTTTCCATTTGCTTGTTTCCAAGAAAGTGTCTCTCAGTCCCCATTTGATTTTTTGATACACATACGACAAGGGTACGCTGTTGAAATCGCCTGCCACAATAACAGGGTGGGATGATTGCCGAATGGCTTGTTTGACGGCTTTGGCTTGCTCGTGACGGATTTGTCGTGCTGCACGCATTTTGGTCCACACATGTTGTGTGGCAGATTTAATCTCATTACCTGTCAGCGAATCAACGGCAAAATCGTGTTGCTCCAATCGATTAGACTCCAAGTGGTTATTGATTAACCGTAAGGTATCTTCTCCCACTACCACATCGCAGCGGCCGGATATGCTGCTGCGTGAATCGTAACGGATAGTTTCCTTGTTAATCAGGGGGTAACGCGAGAAAACGGCATTGCCAAATTGGCGACGGGAGTTAAATACCTTGAAATCAAAATAGGTGTAGGGGTATTTATGAAGGGCATCCTTCAATTCCAATAAAGTCAGATAATTGGCATCGTGATACACTTCCACCTCCTGCAGACATACGATATCGGCATCTTGTTCCTGCAAGAACCGAATCACGCGATTCTGCTGCGGATGACGGAACTCGCCCATCCGGTGGGTGTTGTAGGTCATCACTTTTAGGGTCTGTAACCCACGTGTATCACGCTCCTTAAATTGATGCGACAAAGTGTTCCATCCAATGAAAAACAACGCACCGAGGAGCAATAGTATGATGATTGTTTTGAATGCTTTTTTCATATTTTTTAGCACAAGGTGTTGGGCTCGTAGTGCCTCCATTTATCTATCAGTTGCTGTATGTCTTGTGGCCAATCGCTGTCAAAGAACATACGCTCGCCCGTTCGCGGGTGCGTAAAACCTAAGGTCTTGGCATGCAGCACTTGCCGCGGACATAAGGCAAAGCAGTTTTCTATATACTGTCGATATTTTTGGGTGCGTAAACCTTTCAGAATCTCCATCCCACCGTATTTATCATCGGCAAACAGCGGGTGTCCTATATGCCGCATGTGTACACGGATTTGATGGGTGCGCCCGGTTTCCAACCTGCATTCCACCAAGGTAACATACGGAAAACGCTCTATTACGCGCCAATGTGTGACGGCTTCTTTGGCATTGGGATTGTCCTCAATGTCCCACACCCGATATAGCGTGCGGTCTTTGGTATCGCGTCCTAACGCCCCGATGACGGTGCCTTCATCCTCTTGAAATGTGCCCCATACTAAGGCGTTATAAGTGCGCGTTGTGCTATGCTCAAAAAACTGCAACCCTAATTTGGTCTTGGCTTCCGGCGTTTTGGCTATCAGTAGCAACCCGCTTGTGTCTTTGTCAATGCGGTGTACTAATCCGATGTTGGGGTCGTTGATGTCCAAAGGGTGCGCGGGGTCAGACTGTTGAAAATAGTAAGCCAGTGCATTGAGCAGTGTATGCTCGTAGTTGCCGTGACCGGGGTGTACCACCAACCCTGCCGGTTTGTTGATAACCAGCACGTCTTCATCTTCATATACAATGGTCAGTGGGATGTTTTCCGGCAGAATAGTGTAGTCGTGTGGCTCGTGGTCAAGCAGCACTTGTATGATGTCCAGCGGTTTTACTTTGTGATTGCTGGCTACGGGATGACCGTTCACCCATACATTACCGGCATCGGCAGCGTTTTGAATACGATTACGGGATGTACCCGCCATGTGTTCGCTCAGGTACTTATCTACGCGTACAGGGCTCTGCCCTTTATCTACTTCGCAACGCCAACGCTCAAAGACTTCTTCTATGATATCTTCTTCTTCAACCATCGGTTAAAAAAAGTCCTCTTCACTGGTTTGCACATCGGCAGTGAC
The DNA here is from genome assembly GCA_024400275.1 of Paludibacteraceae bacterium. The sequence continues at coordinate 5,975 of JAKSMY010000058.1, forward strand.
GGTTTTTTCAATATCCGTGGACAGCCATACTTCAATACCGCTACCTTCCAGGGCGTTGCTACCGCTGAGGGGTTTTTGACTGTAAATGATATACTGACTTTCAGTCTCTTCTGTGGGGTCTATGTCGTAGGTGTGACTACCTAAGCATAAACGCTCGTGCAGCAATAGACTGCGGGCTTCTTTCAGGCTCATACCTCGCAAATCGGGTACGATTACCATTTCGGTGCCCTGTCCTTGACCAATAACCAAATCAATGGTACTGCCTTCTTCTATTTTGACACCGCACTCCAATGACTCTTCACCGCGCATGATGGCTAATACCAAGTCGCGGTATTGTGACGGCTCGTATCGCACTTCGCCAATGACCAACCCTAATTGTCGTAAGGTATTCTCCGCCTGACGGAAACTGACATCGTGCAGTTCGGGCAGCATGACCTGCTTGCGCGTGGAGGCATTGATGACGGCATAGATGATACGCCCGGGTTTGGCATGCGTGTTGGCGGGAGGAGTCTGCTCCAAGATGGTTCCTAATGGTACTTGACGCGAGAAAGTGGAATCAACGATTTGTAATGTCAATTGTTCGTGTGCCAGTACGGTAACGGCTTCCTCGGTATATAACCCTGTCAACTCGGGGACAACCACTTCTTTACCATGTTGCGTGTAATGACGCAAGAAAATAATCAGCACAATCAGTCCGACCACTACAATGGCGGCTGCGATGAGTACATTTTTAACAATAAAATGCACATTTGAAGTGTCATTTTCGCCTTTTTTCATAAAAAATAACATAAAAATGCAAAAATTTTCTGCAAAATTACGATTTTTTTTGCATATATCCAAAAAACATTGTAATTTTGCACCCGAATTCGGTACGAGATACCGGAATTGTACAAAAAAAATTAACATTTTAAAACTAGTTTTAGTTATGAAGAAAGTTCTTTTCATCGCTGCTATCGCAATGTGCGCTATGAGCTGCGGTAACAAGGCTGCAAAGTGCGAAGGTAACTGCGAAGGTGCCTGCGAGGCTGCTGCAGAAGAGGTTGTTGTTGAAGAAGCTATGGTAGAAGAGGTTATCGATTCTGCTGCTGCTATCGTTGAAGAGGCCGTTGAGGCTGAAATCGCTGAGTAATTTTACTCCCGACAACACGAAAAGAACCCTCGCCAATTGGCGAGGGTTTCTTGTTTTTATAGCGTTTACTTTTTTTATTCTTCTTCCGTCAGCGGAATCTCTTCGTACTCCATATCGAAGGAGAACTGATCCATATAGATATTTCCGCCACGCCATTCTACTTCGCCGTGTTGGAAATCAACATCATCCGAGCGAGGGAAAGTCTTAGCCGGCGAAAGGGGCATACCGAAATCGTTATTGACAATCATACGATGGTGCTCAAAGCCGGTCATATAGAATAATTCGGGTACATTATCAAAGTCGCATAATCCGCGTGAAGCATCAAGTGGCACCCATCCTACACCTTCAAACCAAGTCTCCGACCAATCGTGCATGTTCCATCCGTCGGGATTAGTGGTCAGGCCGCTTTGGAATCGACAGGGAATACCTGCTACGCGCGCGAGCGTGATAAATAATAAGGTCTGCTGTCCGCAGTCACCGTGTCCGATGTGCAATACATATTCGGGTATATTCGGGATTGTGGAGTATTCACGCGCTCCTCCCCACGGGAATTTAGCATCTAAGTAGCGGAAAATAGCTTCCACTTTGTCTAACGGGTGCGTCAAACCTGCTGTCAGTGAGTCGCTTAAGTGGCGCATTTGGTCTGTGAAGATGACGTGTTTCTCACGCTCTGCCGTGTAGTATTGGTAGAGTTTGCTGCTTGTGTCGTAGGGTAAAATGCGCTCACGCAAGTTATCCAAGGGCCAATACTCGCCATAGACGGTGTATTCAAATTCTTCCGTAAAGACGGTCGGTTCGCCGGCACATGCTTTGGCCTCCATGTATAGTGCAGAGAGTACACAATCGGAGTCCGGCATGATGGCGGGATGATTCGTGTTCAGGAATGTAATGTCCTTTTGACGGGGAACATCTGTGCGCGGGTAGGGTAACCAGCAGCGAATAACCTCACCGGCGGGTACGGCATCGGGTTTTACGGTGATAGAACAGGTTACTCTCAACCGCCGAGGGGCAGCCAAGGGATTACCCTCGACGGAAACTTGACGTAAGTGTTTGGCTTCCAAGTCGTCATCGGTTTCCAAACTGGTGCCGTGCGCCGATTCATTCAGTTGAATCTGTTGTGCCACTTTGCGGGCGTGGCAGGCAGAGTCCAAACGGAACAGGTTGTTCACCGAACGGCGGAAATAGCGCAGTTCGCCATCAATGACCATCGTCTCCAGCAGTTCCTGTTCAGTCCATTGGTCGATTTGTTCATCGGTCACTTCGGGGATAATCTTGGCAATAGCCTCTTTGACATCGGCTTTCGTCCACGAAAAATCGTATGCCAAACGGTGTTGCAGGTCTTGCTCCCAACTATATTGCGGAGCCTTGTGACAGGCGATGAGCGACAACGCGCACAAAGCCAAAAGAAGAGTGTGTTTCATCGTATTATTTTATTGCAGTGCTTTAATAGCGGCTTTGGTTATTTCGTCATCGCGTTCAAACAGCGGGAAGAAACCATCATCACCCAGTATGTTGCGTACGATATAGGCATTTACCAGTCGTTCCAACAGTGGGCGCGAAATAGCCAACTCATCGGGGTTGGGTTCAATGCCTTTGCTTTCTGCAAACCGTACCAACTCCGGCATCCAATTAGTCTGTTTCAGATACCGTTCTAAGTTCTGCCAATTCTTGTATTTACTCAGTGCTGCACGGTGTTGGTTGGTATAATCCAAGGCAAACTGATAGGTCAGTCCGCGATTAACGATGCGGTTGTAATACACAGTATTCAGTGTCGTATCGCGCCCTACAAAGATATCCGGCATAATACCGCCGCCACCACGGACAATGCGTCCTGACTTGGTGTAGTATAGTGTTGTGTCTTTGTATGAGATACTGTCTGCCGAGTAGAACTCGCCATGTTCAAACCGATCCAGCAATTCTTTTTGGTAATCGTCTTGGTCGCCCATGGTGTAGGGTTTCTGAATGCAGCGTCCCGATGGAGTGTAGTACCGTGCTACGGTCAGACGGATGGCACTGCTGTCGGCAAAAGGCATCTGTTGTTGTACCAATCCTTTTCCAAACGAGCGACGACCCACAATCAGCGCACGGTCGTTGTCTTGCATCGCGCCGGCAAAAATCTCACTGGCAGATGCGGAGAAATCGTCAATCAGTACCACTAACCGAGCGTTCTTGAATCGTCCTGCACCATTCGCCTTGGCTTCATATCGCGGATAAGCACGACCTTCGGCATATACAATACGGTCTCCGCTATTAAGGAATTCGTTGGCCATACGGATGGCTTGTTCCATAAATCCGCCGGAGTTTTCCCGCAAATCGACTATATAAGCGGTGGCACCTTGTGCTTTCAGGTAACTGAGGGCTTGTATAAACTCGTCGTAGGTTGTTTCGCCAAACTTGTTCACGCGCACAAAACCAATCTTTTCTTTTGCCTCAATAATGAACTTGGCGTCCACGCTATGTACGGGTATGTCGCCACGCGTGACGGTGAAATGCAGTATTTCACGCTCTCCCTCGCGGAGAATGCCTAACTTGACTTGTGAGCCTTTTTCGCCTCGCAGGGTGTGCATCACTTTCTCGTTGGACATGTGTTTGCCGGTGAATACCGAGTCATCTACCTCTACAATTTTATCGCCTGCCATCACGCCCAATCCTTCGCACGGACCGCCGGCAATGACGGCAACAATCTGCACGGTATCATTCTGAATTGTAAACTGTACGCCGATGCCCGAGAACGAGCCGGATAACTCCGAGTTAACCATCTCCAAATCTTTCTTTGGAATGTAGGCGGAGTGCGGATCTAACTGAGAAACAATCTCTTGCATTACCTCGTCCGTCAGGCTATCCATGTTAATGGGCTCTACATAGGCGCGGTTAATCAGTTGCAACAGATGGT
>JAKSMY010000059.1 GCA_024400275.1 Paludibacteraceae bacterium
GCGATGCAATAGCATTTGGATCATGATTGACACATGCAATCACTTTGGCACATTTCTCTCCATCAACGTATGCTCTTTCTACACCGGTGCTGGTACCGCCTGCACCGCAAAACAAATCTATATACAAAAGTTTCTTCATATCATTTTAACCGTATCTTTAATTATTCCAAGTCAAACAGTGATTTACTTGCCTCTATTCGTCTAAGGCATATCTTGTGGAAGTCGGGGTTTAGTTCCGTGCCTATATAGTGGCGGCGCAACTTACGAGCCACACAAGCGGTCGTTCCGCTACCCATAAACGGGTCATACACTACACCACCTTCTGGGCATCCTGCCAATATACAATCCTTTACCAGCGTTTCGGGGTACATAGCATAATGCGCTTCGGGGCTTGGCTTGGTCGCTACCGTCCATACATCACGCTTATTGCGGACAGGATGGAGTTTGTCTTGCATACCTTCTGCTCTCCGTAGGTGCATTGTGTTTGGCCGCTGACCATTATCAGCGAGGTTCTTGAATTTCCAATGCTCATGACTACCTGCGGCTATCTTCTGACCAATGGTATAGTATTTCTCGCTACCCTTATTCATCGTGTCCTTCCGTCCATTGTAGCCGGTGGCTTCCTCTTGTATCGCTTCGTGGTCAAAGTAATATCTTGCCGACTTGGTTAGTAGGAAGATATACTCGTGCGACTTGGTGCATCTATCGGTTACGCCTTCGGGCATTGGGTTTGGCTTGTGCCAAATAATATCCTGACGCAAGTACCAGCCATCAGCACGCAACGAAAAAGCCGTCATCCACGGAATACCGATTAAGTCCTTCGGCTTGTAACCTTCCATAGATTTGGTTATACTGTTCACATTCTTACGCAGTCCCTTCTTATTCTTCGGGTCTTGGCTGTTCTTATGGTCGCCGGTTCCTGAATAACTATCACCCAAATTGAGCCATAGTGTTCCGGTCGGCTTCATACAGCGTTTGATTTCGTGGAATACTGCCACTAACTTTTGCACATACGCTTCGGGCGTTTCTTCCAAACCTATTTGGTCTTTATGCCCGTAGTCGCGCAGTCCGTAATAAGGTGGCGAGGTGACGCAGCAGTCGATACACTCGCCAGGCAGTTTCTTCAACTGCTCCAACGCTTCCGCATTAAATACTATGTCTAATTTTGTTAATGCCATATTGTAGCCGCAGCCGCAGCGATTATTTAATATCTTCACTGATTACTCTGCCGTTCTCTGCCCAGATGGTGCGCCAATGGTCATTTTGTGCGCCGCAATGCGGACAAATGGAATAATGCACTTGTCCTTCTCCGAACTCTCCTCTTGCAAGGATATTCGCATTGTAACTCTTTCCGCAATGTTTACAGGTTCTCATAGTTGATGTAACATATTGTAACATTCTCTTTCGTATCTTCGAGTTTCCAATTCCGAAAGTTTATGCCACAACTTTAATCTTGATACGGCTTTTTTGAACTGTTCTTTGTTGTAAGGTCTCTTTCGTAGAGAAATATCAAATAGACTTAATTTCATCTTACCAAAGTAACACATGAGAATTTTTCTCGCTAATCGTTTTTTCATATTATTTTCTCCTTTCTTAATCTACCAATTCAAATTCGTAAACAAACACATAGGGGTTTATATCCCAAGTGCTTTTTTTAGAAACCTTGTCGATAAGGATTGAGAACGCGTCTTTGGCTGAATAAAATCCTTTGTTACGCTCAAAGTAATAGTGCATTGAGTCTCCAAACTTCTCTCTCCTTATTCCCTCTCGCAAGCAATCCTCATCGCTAATGTCCTGCAATCGCTCTACTCGGATATTGGTAATACGGATATGGTGCGGCATAAGTTCTGCCTTAACGAACATTTTGTTCTTCCATCCTGCCTGCTTCTTATAGCATTCATGTATCCAATCCCCACCATTCCATGTATCTCTGTAACTCTGTGCAATCGCAACTACTTCTCCTACTTGATAGTGTGCGTATGCGTCTATTATTTCACTTGTTCGTTTTTCGATTGGAATTTCCTCGTCCATTAAAAAATCTTCGTCTATTCCTATGAGTTTTACTACTCTCCTCGTCATCGTCTTGCGACCTTCAAGGGCGGATTGCGTCAGTCCGTACTTGTCTTTGAACATTATCTTTTTCATTTGTTTACCCTTTCTAATTTAAGTTTAATTTCAATTGGCTCATCGTCCGACCATTGCGGATTGATACCTTCGGGCAGGTCGGAATCCGAAATACGGATATAATCTTCTTCTCCGTTGTCAGCAGTCCAAATTCCAGCCGGTTCCAATTTCTCCGGTTTGACATTTATGTTTACAAACACAGCTCCATCTGCATCTCTCGTTGTCCACGCTTTCATAACTATTCCTCCTTATTTGATATTTGGCTATCAACGAGACCTTTCTCCCAATTAAATAACCAATCAATAGCATATTCTATCCACTCTAAAACGAATCTTAACGTTGCACATAGAACGGAAATAAATTGCGTCACAATAATCAATGGCAACGATATTAACACCAACAAACCAATTAAAAACTTTTTCATAATCATTCCTCCACTTTATGGGTACATTGAACTATATTCTTTTCATTATCTACTTTTTGCAAAACTTACAATAAAAAACACATCTTGCTGAACCTACTTTGGCTTTTACTTGTGCAATTTCCATGTTGAATGGGCACGGAGTTAAACAATCTAATCCGTTTATTTCATACGGTATTTCCTGATACATAACTAACTTCGGCTCCATTATAGTCTCTCCTTTATAGCGTTACAAATTTCATCTACACTTGCAAGGTGTGTCAGTCCGAGAATATCCGTAAAGAACTCACGAGCCGCAGCAGGAGATTTCTCAATTACATTTTGGGCAATATCCGTGGTACTGCACTCTATTTCTGCATATTCCTCTTTTGTTCGTCTCTTTAACTCCTCACGCAAATTATCTGTGTCAATGTTTTCCAATTCTGGGCGATCATCTTCATCTACGAGATTATACATAGATGGTTCAAAACCGATATTAACATTAGTGCAACCATCATGGCGAGCCTCGTCTATCATATTCTGCAACTCGTCAATGTCTTTTGTAATGTATTCCATAGGGCAAACTTAATTTGGATAATAACCTAATAAATCTCGAAGCGTCTCTGCTTCCTGTTTGATGATGGCATCGGTGATAATCTCGCTCAAGCCATTAGTGTCTTGATTCGTGTTTAACATATTCGTATCATTTTGAGTAAACAACATATTCCAACTTCACGCCGGCACCGTATAACTCTCTCAATATAGGAGCAAGCCGACCAAGGTATTTCTCAATGTAGTGCGCCGCCTTCTCATTCAAAACATATAAACGCAACTTCTTTTCGTCTTCATCATACCGCAGCCCACGGTACGCATTAAATACCCATTTATCATATATCCGTGCCCGGCGCATAATATCCACATACGCATCTATATTACGGCACTCCGCTACATTGGCACGCGGAGCATTGGCATACTTATTCTCGCGCTTCACATTCCACAGCCCTGTTGCGTCTTTCTTGTTCTCAAAGAAATCGTCATACTGACCTTTCCAACCTGGGTGCATCATGTCAATCAGTCCGTCTGCCTCGTCACATGGCGAAACGGCCAACTTACGCATCATATTCCCAACGATGGCAAGATACTCCTCGTCCGTCACTTTCTCCGACCAGTTATGACCGCCGCCTTCCGGCTCAACTTCTTCGACTTCGGCTTTTTGATTTATTTTTTCTTGTTGTTGTTGTCGTTGTTGTTGTTGTTGTATATTATTCTCCTTTATCTCCTTACTCTCCTTACTTTCCTTTATCTCTTTTTCTTTCTTTTGGTTCTTTTCTTTCTCAAAACGCTCACCTTTGCTACAATTTTGCGTGCGACTGCTATCGCTTTGTTCTACCTCTGTTGTAGCATTGCTATTATTTTGCTTATTTGCTGCCTTTGCCTTTCCCCCCAACGAACCGGCACGGGCACGCCGTTCCTTGCTCTCCTCCATCACGCGCAATCGCTCCCTCAGACTATTGCTATAGAAACTGCCGTCCTCCATAACAAACAAGCCATAGTTGGTGACAACTTGGCGTATTTTGTCTGCACTGAAATGGAAATCCCACTCAAGCGACACGTATGTCTCGTCTTCGTCCGGTAACTTATGGTCTGTCTCAGGTCCTAATCGCTCTATCAGTTTCCAATAGATAGCGAGACCGTCACCGCCCATCTCTCTTTGAAGTTTGATTAACTTCTGATCCTGACTTGCATTGAAGTCGTGAGGAAAGTAATAAACACTTTTCATATTGCGCGTTGATTGTTTATATTGTGTTCCGAGCAGGATTCGAACCTACGACCTTCAGATTATGAGTCTGACGCTACTGACCAACTGCGCTATCGGAACTAATTGCATACAGGTGCGGCGCATTCGCTACATGACACTTGCAACAAATCTCATGACAGATTCATCATGCCGTCCGCTTACCGACTTACCCTGTATGCTGTCGCCACGGAATAGACTTCACTACACCTTACGTTAGGCAGTAAGACTACGCTTATTCTATACCACCCATTGACGCTTCAATCGGGCTTGGCTTTTAGTCTTTTCTTTTTGTACCTCCTAAAGACTGTACTAATTGTGCTTGAACATCACGAATATCCTTTGCACCGGTATATTCTCGTACACTGAATGCCGTATTCGTTGTGAACCACCTCTCGTCATCACCATTACCATACGGACGGCTCTCTATCTCAAACAGGACTGTTATAGGCGGCAAATCGAATAACTCTCCATCTTTCTGATAATACTTCTTGTATGCGTCTATATTGTCTCCTCGAACATCAAAGGCAATCTTATGACGGAATCTATCATCTATATTGGGGTCGTCATCCCTATTCAATGTCTCAATGACAAATGTCTGCTTGCGCCATGTTTTTTGGGTGTTGGCGCTTACGCCATGCTCCTCCTGGCACACGGCTATCACCCTTCCACTTGCTGTATATGACATAATCTTAGCGGTTTTTATAGGTGTCAAATGCTTGTTTTCTTCTTTCCTTCTCGCGTTTTCTCTCCTCAAAATACAATGTGGCAAGCCAATAGATAAGAATACCATTGAGCAGCACGCATATTGTACTTGCGAAAATTAGCCAAACCGGAATTTCACAATAGTAACTCATACATATTAACAACCACTCGAAGGACGAGAATAAGGTTAATACAACGATTAGCCGCAGCCGCCCTTCTTGCCGGTCTGCCATTCTACGATAACGTTCTAATTGAATTTGATTGATACTTGATAATGCTGATGTTGTTTGCATAACGATTAAAATTTTATTGGTTAAACTTCTATTCTGCCTCTCTGTACAATACCCTGAGTATCGGTCTTTCTCGTACAGTCTTTGAATAATGAGGAATTAAACCCTGCATGTAGGTTACTCTCTGCCGTCTCTGTATCTGCTTAACCGACAGGTGCTCTTTGTTACTACCTCGTGCCATGATTACGCCTCCCGAATAATATGGGTCGTATCAATGCAGTGTTTTTTGCTCACACTCCATACTCCTCTACCCTGTTTCTTCAACTGACTACAAACGCTACGTATGTTGGCATATTTTGCACAACTCGTAGGCAAGTGCCGTTCCTCACGTACCGCCATCGAAAGCAGGTACTTGTACAATAAAAATTGCTCTTTGATAAATGTTTCTGCCATAACTTTGTATTTTTTTACTATTTTTTAGTTGATTTTCTCAAATAAATTTGGTTAAGTAAAAAACATTTTGTACCTTTGTAGCAAATTTCTGATGACCGCCAAGTTTTTGGAAATTTGAATAACATTAAACCATAACTATGTGCTTTTGTGCCGTATTAGCCAAAATGCGCCTAATTTGTGCCAATATCACCGGTGCGGACGCTTCCGCCACCACTACAATGATACTCCGATTTTGGTCGTTTTGGGGTTGCTTGTGTTAATTGCTTAACCAAATCCGAGTGCAAAGGTACAACAAATTTTTGATATTCGCAAGAATTTGCGGTATAAAAATCGCAGAAAAATGCAATTTCTTAAAAATAGCATATACAACTCAGCACTTTTTTGCGAATATAGCACACAAATCTTAAAAATAGTAAGTAAATGTTATAAATCGTGTATAAAAAGTGTAGATATTTATATAAAAAACAAAAAAAATCTTAATAATAGTACACTTAAAAAACTCACACAAATGGAAAACAGCGTAAAAATAAGGGTCAAATCTGCTATTAAAGAATTAGGAATTAGTTGCTATGAAATCGCAAAATCTTGCGGTATTAGTGACCGTACTGTAACTGACCAAATCAATGGTAATTCAAAGATTGGTATTATTACTTTGTGTGCTTTGCTGCAATACCGCCCCGACCTTTCCGCCGAGTGGCTGCTGCGTGGTGAGGGTGATATGCTCAAGGGGGGCAAATCCAGCCATATTTCAATTGTGCCAACATCGAACGATGAACGAACGATGAACGAACGATTAGACAATAAAGATATAGCCCAATTAAAAGATACTATCAGCCGCCAGCAGCGTGAGATAGATGGATTGTATGAGCGTATAGACGAATTAAAAAGGGCGACTTCTATTGCTGCGCCACACTCTGTAACGGCCGTATAAGAAAATCACACATGAAACTAAAACTTATATAGTATGGAAAAAAAGTTGATAAAACTAAGTTTTGCTATATATCTATTGCCTCTTATAATATGGATTTGTAAATCTTCAATAATTACAAAAAATGTAATTTTTGTATATTTGGTGTTTATGGTATTTATTATTTTAGGAATATGTCAATTGTTTATACCATCGAAGGAGTATATTAAGATTAGTTTTTTACTTCCGGTTGCATCTTCTTTTGTTTTATTTCTCATATATAGTATATATCAAGAACATGGTTGGTGGATTGCATTTATTTGTTATGCTCTTACATGGGTACTGCTATATGTAGAACAAAAAATAGAATATAAAAAATACGAAAACTAAATACACCAACTCACATGCGTATATATTAGAAGAAATATGAAAAAAGTATTATTGCATATTGCTACACCATTTGCAGGAATAGTTACTTATATGATAGTCCATATAATCGCAAAACTATTTTTCAAACTGCAAGAGTTCTTGTCTCACGGTGCGCCAATTGATTACAGAACGGATTCGGATAGTTGGATATGTTCATTGGCAGCACCGGCAATATCTATCGTGGCAGCATCGCTCTGTACAAAATATATTGCGCCATCAGGCAAAGTGTGGCATTACGCAGGAATATCACTATTTTGCATACTTTGTGCCATTATGTACTGTAACTGGTATGAGGCAGTCGGTGTCGTGTTAGGTTGTATTGGTGGTTTTTCTATCATAAAGGAAAAGGACGATGATGAGTTAAGAAAAGACTCTAATCATACTATTATTGAGGTTAAACAGCAGGAAGAACCAAAACAGGAAGAACCAAAACAGGATATAGTAGATGAGTTCGCATTACCAGACGGAGTTACTATACAATTAAGGAGACACGATGGATTTTGGTCTGAGATAGATGACCCAACATTTTTGTACACTCCTACTGAATTAGAGAATATGGGTTGGACGAAAGTAGAGAAATAATAAATATATGACTAAATTTCAAATATCAATCCTTTTGTGTTTATTTGCTTTCTGCCTCTCGTCCTGTGAGAAGAAGGTATATATCTGCACCGGTCCGCAATCAAAGTGTTACCATAAGAAGAAACATTGCCGTGGCTTGCGTAGTTGCTCCGGCGATATAAAGCAGATCACATTGGACGAAGCACAACACATGCACCGCCGAGAGTGCCATTATTGTTATTGAATATGTTAGACCGAATAAAACAAATAAAGCGTCAGTATCATATTACGAGTGAGCAGTTGGCCGCAGCATCCGGTGTGAGCGTATGGGCATTGACCAAGCAACTGCAAGGGGCGTACAAACTGAATATAGATGTTGTGCTGTCATTATTGCGTATGTGTCCTGATATATCGGCAGACTGGCTGCTGTTTGGCACGGAGCCAATGACTAAAAAGGATATTCATGCTATATATGATAAGTTATGTAACATAGAGAAAAAGATGGATAACATAGCAAAAACATAGCAAATGACACTTAAAAAATGCCTAATTGATTGATTTATAATAGTTCCAAATATTACTCTTAATCAATGGGTCGAGGGTTCGAATCCCTCGGGGGACACAAGGATGCAGATTGCATCCTTTTTTTGTGCAAATTAGTTAGTGATGGTCATTCGTTGCACTCATAACCACAAAGTAGATAGTATCATTTTGTGAGCAAGTTCCCAACTGAATACTATCTACTTTATTGTTTATACCCTATTGGTATGTGACCATCACTAACGCACAAAAGAACTTGTGTCCGAGGGATAATGAACCGGTTCTCCGCCACTTCGTTCTGTCGATCTGCTTCGCCGTGCGAGTCCTAAATATTAGGTGCTTTGAGGAGAATAAGCTTGATCCCAAAATGTGTATTCCAATTCAGCAGCAATAAGAAATGCTTTTAACATTTGATTTTGGCGTTCGTGCGATTCGTTAGTCGCCAATGTATTGATTAGTTCAAGAGCATTTTGAACTCCTTCTTCCATTAAATCCGAAGCATAACAACTAATCCATTCATGATAAGGATTGTGTGCTACATCTTTTTCAATAGAAAGGATGTACTTTCCCACTTCGTTATATATCCACATACAAGGCAACATGGCTGCCATCGCCATTGACAAATCTTCTGGATTGAAGTATTGACGTGTATGGTTCATATAATCTAAAGTACCTTGTAGAGGTTGTGCATTGATGCCCCCAAATTCAGTCATTAACATCTGATGAAGAGCCTCTTCTGCCGCGATACCATCTTGGGCAAATTGCAAGAACAACTTTTGCATTCTGCTCTTGGGTAACATGTGTGCCAAACGAATAAACTCGTCGCCATAATTAGCAACATAGATACAGTCTTGCTCTAAATAGGTTTTGAAACTTTTACGAGAGAGTGTGCCCGCAGCCATCTCTTGTAAGAACGGATGAGCGCATATACGCGCCACGATAGGTTGTGCTTGTTCCCAAGCACGTTCAGTAAATGATTTCATTTTTCCTTAACAGCATTACCTGTTCAGGTTCAAAGGGTATTATCTCAGCCATTATCGGCACCCCTAAACACGAACAATTGGTTAATATTCCGTTGCAAAGGTACAAAAAAAATTTCAATCTTGCAAATTTTGGAGGCAAAATATTTGCATATACGCCAAAATATTTATACCTTTGCAAAGAATTTTGATATGTTATGAATTTTGAAGGAATTATATTAGGTTTAGCCACATTTTTGTTGATTGGCATATTCCACCCGATAGTGATTAAGAGTGAGTATTACTTTGGTGTAAAATGTTGGCCTGTTTTTCTACTTGCAGGGCTGGCAGGTTGTGCAGGGTCATTATTTGTAGAAAATACCTATGTATCTGTTTTATTGGGTATCTTCAGTTTCTCGTGCTTTTGGTCGATACACGAGTTGTTTCAGCAACGCGAGCGCGTCAAAAAGGGCTGGTTTCCGAAGAAGCCAGCCTGAGGAATATTGAATTAGATTTTCAAGTTCA
>JAKSMY010000006.1 GCA_024400275.1 Paludibacteraceae bacterium
TGTTAAAAATCAATCAATTATAAATGAAAGTGCAAAATGCAATTGCACTTTCGTTGCACAACTCAAGATACCATTATGGCAAAAATAGGTGATGTTATGTTGATGTTATGTTACAAACTCGTCTTCTGCAGTGATGAAATGTTGTATCTTTGCATTGTCAAACGAGAAAAAAAGCGTCATGCCTACAGATTAGAGGATGGTCAGAGAGTGTCGGCCGAGTGTCGACCGAGTGTCGACCCCCAATGCCCTTTTTTCGTCAATTTTTGCACATGTATGTGCGAGAAAAGATGTAATTTTGCAGCGTGAAAAAGTATTTTTCACATAAACGGAACAAGTACGGTTTTTAAGAACCCGACTTTAATATCAATCAAAAACAATTAAAATTAAACAACATGAAAAAAATTAAACTTTTTGCTCTTGCCATCATGACCATGATGACAATGAGTACAATGGCTGCCGTGAATGAGTTCTTCTCATTTACTGTCACCTCAGCTACTACTGGAGCTGACACATACGAGGCAGTTGGTGGTTCTGCCGAATGTAAAAAAGGCATGGCTGCAGGCGGTTCAAATGAGGTTACCATTGGGGATCAGACCTTCTACAAATTTAACAGTTCTTCCGAATGGATTATGACGCTTTCTGGCGGAACTTTCCAAGAAGGCGACATTTTGTCTTTCGTTGGAGCATGCCATGCATCTTCTACAAAGACTAGTAGAGGTTTTCTCTTGAATGGAACAATTGCCATTACTGGTGATTTTCCTGGAGGTGGAAGTAACACATTGACTTATACCGTTGTAGCAGATGATGGCATCGCTGGTACTTCTTCTTTAAGTATTAAGAGAAACGATTCTGATATCAAATTTGGCACATTTGTTGCAAGTCGCAACGAGGCCATTGCCTACCCCTTTGTTAAATCTTTCACCGCTGCCGGTGTAGAGGCTGTGGTAGATACCGCTGCTAAAACGATTGTTGCCGAATTGCCTTACGGCACCGACCGCGCTGCTGCTATTGCCGACGCTGAAGTTGTTATGGGCGGTACTGCAAAAACATTCAGCATTGCCGGTGAAATTCTAACCGCTATTGACAGTGTAGATACCGGCAAAAACATCAACTACGATTTGACCGGCATTGTTGTTTCCGAAAATCCCAGCACCGATGCTACGCTCAGCATGATTACCATCAATGGTGTTGACATGGCTGGTTTCGACCCTGCTGTACTTAACTACTCAATGGTTACAACCTCGATTCCTACCGTAGATGCTGTTTTAAACGATCCAACCGCAAAATATCAAGTAAATCCTGCTCTGGACTTCCCTGGCATGACCGAGATTTTCGTTACTGCACAAGATGGTGTTACCAAACTGACCTATTCTATCAACTTCACCTCTGCTGACAAAGTTTGTGGACAATTGGTTAAAGTAACCGTCGCAAGTGGTAAAGCCGGTATCATTACTGGTGCTCTCTCTGCAACAGCTGATGTATCGCTCTCTTCTTCCGGCAAAATGGACAAAGGAAAATATTTTGGTATTACTCTAACTGAGGGGTCCTTCAAAACTGGTGATGTATTCAATGTAAACACTTCTACTGCTGCAGGTCAAGGCATACTTGCTCTTTATGCAGACAAAGCAATGACAACTCCTGTTTATGAAGGTGAAGATTATGGTGTAGCTGGCGACAACCTGATGGTTCTGCCTGCTGATGCTGATGGCTTGACTACTTTGTACATGGCTCGCGATGCTAACGACGCTATCAACAACTGGAATGGTGTGATTTCTTACATCGAGGTTGTTCGTGACTGCGAACCTAAACTGGTTGCTTTCTCAATGGCAGGTGTAGATGCCGTTATTGACCAAGAGCAGAAGACCGTGACTGCCGTATTGCCTTACGGCACCGTACTTGAAGATTCCGATTGGGACAACGCTTACACCCTCAATGGTGCTGCTACCGGTGCCGAATACGGAGCCGAACATGCTACTTTGACAGTTAAGGGAGGAGAAGAAGATGTGGTTTACACCTTGGCTATCACCATCTCTCAAACTCCAAGTTCCAACTTTAACCTCACAGAAATCACCGTGAATAGCAAAGCCATCGCCGATTTCCGTGCTGATTCGCTAGCATATACTTTCGAGTTGCCTAACGGCACTGTTGATATGCCTGTAATTGCTGCTGTTGCCGAAGACATCACGGCACAAGTGGCTATTGACGAAATCACTGCACTTGACCAACTCGTGAAAATCGTTGTTACTGCTCAAGACGCAAGCAAACAAACCTACACCGTGCAACTCTCTGTTGCTAATGCTCCCAAGTTCCTCTACGAAGCTGTCTTCAGCAATGGTGTCAAAGGCGCTATTGACAACGACGCTGCTGCTATCGTAGTTCCTTATTTGGACGGCGAAGCATATCCTACTTTGGTTAGCGACTCTGTTTCCGCCGGTGCTACAGCGGCTATGGAAGGCGAAGACAAACTGATTGTGACCGGTTCGGATATGAGCACCAAAGAGTTCTCTATCACATTCCAAGCGCTCTCTGCTCCTTCCTTCACAGCCGACACCATCACCTTCGAAGGTAGCGAGAGTTATATCTATGCTGCCTATGGTTGGGACGCTGAAAAAGGTGTCAAGTTCTCCAAGGCCGTTAACGAAGAAAGCAATATGCGTATTACCACCGGTAAGACCCGCGTTTATATGGCGCTGCCTGCTTGCTACAAGGTTAACCTAATCTCTGGTACTGGTGGCGCACGTGACATCAAAGTTTCTGTCAATGGTGCAGATCCTGTTGCTATGAAGACTGCTGCTAAAAATGCCGGCATGGACATCTTGCTGAGCACAACCGAAGTTAACTTCGTGGCTATCGAGAGCGCACAAACGGGTGGCGACGGTGGCTTCGTTAAGATGGTAATGACACTTGATGTTCCTTCCGGAGACGAACAAATACCAGAAAACGTACAAGAAAACAAGTTTATTTACAAAGGACAATTCCTTATGCTGAACAATGGCGTTCTTCTCAACGCTCTTGGTCAAGAGTTGGCAAAATAAACACTTGTTGTAAGGACATCTAAAATTAGGGGCTATCTAACAGATAGTCCCTTTTTTATGTCTTTTATCACCCTTCTTCAACGTAAAAAAAACTTTTTTCTTACTAAAATTTGGAAAAGTGACTTTTTTTTTGTAACTTTGCCGCCCGAAATTCTAACGTATGCACATGAGGAAATACTACATCTTGCTTTATATCGCTCTCATACCTTTGTTCGTAGATGCACGGACACGCTCTTATTCACGCACCTCCGCACAAGCGGATAACTACCATTTCGGTTATGTCTCCGCTGCCGCAGGCTACACTTCGTTGAGTCAGAATATCCATAACGTACAAACAACGGGAGACTTGGGTTACTTGGTTGGTGCCGGCTATGAATTTCGCCGCACGTCTTTTTGGCTAAGCGTCGGGGCACAATACTTGCAGGAGAAATCCAAGACAGATGTCAATACTTTTGATTTCTATCCCAAAGATGCAAACGGTAATTTTCTACCCAGTATAGACGATCAAAAGCCTGCCAAAAATAGAGATTATTGCCGATACACCATCAATCAAACAGACCAACAAGTGTTACGCACTATCGATATCCCTGTTATGTTGGGCTATTACTACAACGGTTTCTATGTCGGTGCCGGAGCAAAAATTGGATTCTCTATCGGATCTAAAGAATCTACATCCGGTACTTACGAGTTAAGTGCCAAATACACAGATTATATGGAAGAGTTCCATAATGTCAATTACTACACCACTTATTCCATCGGGAACCGTCAATACAATTATAACTTTCGCCCCCAATTCTCGGTCATCGGCGAAATTGGTTATGATTTACTCTCTTCTATATCAACCAACAGTGCCATCTGCCATGTCTTGAAAATAGGTTTTTACTTTGAATATGGACTTCGGAGCCTTCGCCAACAAAATTCAATGGACATCGTTTATCTCGGCGGTAAGCCTATTGAAACACCGGACGATTTAGAAGGGAAACGGGTATGCGATGCCACCATCAATCCGTTCTATATGTCCAAAGCAACGGACGGGAAATGGGTAGTACCTTTCTTTGTGGGGCTGAAATTAACTTATATGATAGGCGGAAATCGCTATGCTACAGGCACATGGCACAAAGGATGTATGTGTTACCAGTAGAGTTTTAAGATTAGAAATTAGAGTTTAGAGAATATGAAGACTATTCCAAATATATTACTGCCGCTTATACTGGCTATCATCAGTTGCCCGGTTTGGTCACAAGAGAAAGAACCCGAACTGCCACCAGAGATAGAACCGGTTAAGGAATATGTTGTTTTAGACACTACACAGGCAAAAGTTTATTACTCGGCACTGCCTTATGAATGGCGCAATCTGAGCCTGAACGCTGCCGGTATATATTCAGACACCGTCAAACTGCCCGAAATAACGGACAAGGACACCATATACACCATTAACCTTGTATATCGCAAAGAATATATATACCGTGATACGACATCGGTTAATCTTTATCCCCCTCAACTACCTTATGAATGGCATAATCAGTCTTTAACGGCAAGTGGTATCTATGTAGACACCGTCAAAACTTCCAACATCACCATCGCAGATACCATTTATGCCCTGAATCTGATAGTGAAAGAATATATTCATATTGCTACGCAGACCGGCAACACCTGTGCCAATGAACTACCCTTCCGTTGGCGCAAACATGAATACACCTTCAGTGGCACATACAAAGATACTATAAAAGTTAAAGATTTCACCATTCCTGATACCGTCTATACCCTGCAACTTAAAGTTGGCTCTCTCTACGAACATTGGGAGCATTTTGAGTTTTGTCCGGGTCAATCCGTCACTTTCCGTGGCAAAGTATATACCGAAACGGGAACAGACACCATCTATTTGCCCTCTACTAGCGGTTGTGACAGCATAATCATTGTGCAAACAGTTGCTCACTCGTCGTATATCTTTACCGAAGAAGCCGAATTATGTACCGGAAGTTCATATATCTGGACAGGACACTTTGGAGACAAGGTTTATACCCAACCCGGTGTGTACTACGACAGTCTGACCACCATTAACGGATGCGATAGCGTATATGAACTGCGCCTATTTATGGGCGAGCCTGATTTGCATAAAGACACCGTCATCATCTGTGAAGAGGATTTGCCGTATAAGTTTGGCAAACATTGGCTGACAGAAGCAGGCGAGTATTTCGATACGATACCTCGCGGACGAAATTTATGCGACAGCATTATTCAAATAAAACTGACGGTTCTCAAAGACAAACGGGAGACCAAAACAGTCACTTTCTGCCAAGGAACAGGTGTCCGCCACAATGGGGGAGAACTATTCTACGATGCACGCACTTACGTTGATACACTACGCACACCCGGCGAAGGGTGCTACAATATTGTTACCACCGTTTATACACCGGGACCTGTGTATAAACTCGTTGAAACAATTCACTGTAAATCAGCCGATATGCCCTATTCGTGGCATGGTAAATCCTACGCCAAAGACGGTGTCTATCAGGACAAGCACCTCAACATAGAAGGCTGCGACAGTATTTGGGAATTACACCTATTCATCGATTACGACACTTTCGTTGACTCTATTATCTGCGCCGGAGATACGGTTTTCTACAAAGGCGAACCCATCTTCTCCAACCGCACTATTATTGATAGTCTGGTTAGCAAAAAGGGAGGCGATAGCGTTGTATATTACAACTTCCAAATAGCACCCCGCTACTACACGATAGAAACAACATCCATCTGCTCCAACGAATATATTCCTTGGCCGGGGCACGAGAACATCATCTTGCACGAAGAAGGTGCCTATTTTGACCGCTACCAAACGGCATTAGGATGTGACAGTATCTTCGAAATAGACGTTATAGTCCATAAAGTTTTTTCTAAAGACACATTCGTTGCCATCAGTGCGTACCATGCAGTAGATTCACTGCCGTTCATTTGGTATGACGGGCATAACAAAAAGCATGAACTGACTTTTGACACAGTTATTATTGATACATTGGGGCATACACCTCTTCGATATCCAAGTGACTATCTGGAAGGTGACGTTTGGCATCGTGCCCTTTCCGGAGGCTGTGACAGCACGGTCAGCATCGAATTGATGATTGTACGCAAATACTCATTCGACACTATCCCCCTCTGCCCCAACGGCTATGTTATGGTCGATGGACGAAGATATGACAAGCCCGGGGACTATGAGCACTGGATGCTTTCTTCGCCTTATTCCCTGCACAACGACAGTATTCATTATTTCCATATCTTTGAGGCTCCCACCTATGACAGTGAGCAGTATGACGAAGATTCTATCTGCAGCAACGAAGTCCCCTATCTTTGGTATAGCCGTGTTTGTTACACCACCGGTGAATACACCGACACTATTCCTTCTATTTACGGTTGCGACAGTATCGTGCATCTGCACTTGAAAGTCAAACCTGCATACTATTTTGAAGAAATACATAATGTTTGTACCGGGGACTCTGTGTGGGTCAATGGACGATATATTCATGAGGCAGGTATTTATTACGACAGTCTAAAAACAAAAGCCGGGTGCGACAGTGTATATCAAATCGTGCTCAATCATGTGCGAACATATTTCTTGCCGGACACAGCCCATTTCAAACAAGGCAGCCAATATGTTTGGCATAAAGACGGACAGCCTTGGGTTTTGACCAAACCCGGCATGTATTTCGACAGTTGTAAAACAGTGGCTGACGGCTGTGACAGTATTCACCGACTGCTATTGATTGAAGATCGCTCTTGTTTCTTTACGGAGACACAAACCACTTGCGAAAATGAATTGCCGTACAGGTGGCATAATGCCGTAATCTACGACTCCGGAACCTACTACGACAGTTTACAGACTAAGTACGGCATGGACTCCGTATATGAACTCAATCTGACAGTTTATCCGAACTATGTGGAAGAACGAAGGGTGAAGACTTGTCCCAACGAGGGCTTTGAAATTAATGGTCAACTCATTACTACTTCCGGCACATATCGGGACACGCTACTCACAAAACACGGTTGCGACAGTATTATCATCTATCACGTCAATTTAGTACCCGGTTATTTGATGGACGAACTCCTGCACTTAGGACCGAAACCATCCATCGAATGGCACGGACAGACATTGACCCAACCGGGAGTATATATGGACAGCCTAAAAACGACAGAAGGATGCGATAGCATATTCCGCTTAACATTATTGGTTGACCCGACTTATAATTTCTATGATACCGTACGCATTTGCCGCAGCGAAACCCCATATCGCTGGCAAGGCAATGACTATTATCTTGAAGGCGACTACGAGCATCCCTATTTTTCCAAATTCAAAATGGACTCGGTACATCATCTTCACCTGGTAATTGATCCTATCTACGAAACTACGACCAAGGTGAACCGTTGTGAAGGTGACCACTATATTTGGCGAGGCAAAACCATTACCCGTTCCGGACAATACTCTGATACTTTACGCACGGCTTTGGGGTGCGATAGTATCAGTCACACCATCGTCAATTTCTTCCCAACGTTTACGGAAAACGATACCATACATCTTGTTTCCGGAACATCTATCAACTGGCACGGACAGGACCTGTCTTCAGCCGGAGTTTATTACGATAGTTTAACTTCCGCAACGGGATGTGACAGTATTTACTGTTTACACCTATTAGTAGCAGATACTTTCAGTATGCATGAGAATATAATATGCTGCGAAGAAGATTTACCCTATCGTTGGCACGGACAAAATCTGACCAAATCAGGCGATTACGCCGATTTGCACAAAACCGCCTACGGAGCAGACTCGTCCTATTATGTTCATTTCACGGTAGCTCCCAAGTATGAAGACACATGTAATGCCACACTTTGTCACGGCGGACAAATCAACTATTTCGGACGTATTATTCGCAAACCGGGCACATATAAAGACACGTTGCTCTCCATCTATGGGTGCGACAGTATTCAGACCTTGATTGTCAATTGGTCCGAAGAAAAATTCTCTGAACAAACAATACACCTGTGCTATGGCGAAACATATATGATTAACGGACGCATATTCTCAAAAAGCGGTGTTTATGATGACACGCTCCGTACTGCTGAAGGCTGCGATTCCATTGTCCGTTACTCTGTCCAAGTGCAACAACGCTATTATTACGAAGAAACCAAAACAATCAATCCTGGACAACGGTATATTTGGGAAGGACATAAAAACGACACCGTTCTTTCCCAAAGAGGTGTTTATATCGACTCCCTGAAATCTATAGAAGGCTGCGACAGTGTATTCTGCCTAACGCTGACTGTCAATCCAACCCACATTACATTTAAAACAGCTGATGTTTGCTCCAATGATATGCCATACTTGTGGAGAGGAACATATTATTACGAAGCAGGCATATATGACGACACCTTACAAACGAAACAACAATGTGACAGTATTTTCCGCCTCACTTTGAATGTTCATACAGATTCAATAGCAGACCAATACTACGACCTCTGTTTAGGACAATCCATCGGTTTGGGAGGAAAAACATATACCAACAGTGCCATCTACTACGACACCGTATATACCAAATATGGATGTACGCAAGTAACACGCCATATCATACGATTCCACCCTGAATATCGCGTCTCGAAGACAGTTGTCTTGGGCGAAGGAGAAGAATATGATTTCTACGGACGTATACTCACGAAACCGGGAACATACACAAAGACATTCCCCACTGCTTTTGGTTGCGATTCTACGATCGTTTTAACCATCACTTTCTGCATTCCAAAGTCAGAAACTATTGTGAATCTGAATATCTGTGAGGGAGACACTATACGAATCGGAGATACCACGGTTACGAAAGCAGGACAGTACTACCGCACCTACCCGTCAAAATACGGATGCGACAGTACCGTACGCTACATTGTGAAAAGCAATCCAACTTATCACTGGACTACACGTGCCACATTCTGTCTAAATGAGCCCTACCGATGGTTAGGACACCTAAATGACACCGTGATAACCAAGCCGGGACAGTATATGGAACGGTTAAAAACCATAGCCGGCTGTGATAGTATCTACTCACTTATTTTAACCGCAGCGCCATCGTATTTAAGCGACACCACCATCTACGTCTGCAAAGATGAAATACCCTATAAACACAAGGGACTGGAATACTATACCGATATGGATTTTGCAGATTCTATGCGTACACAAGGCGGATGCGACAGCATCTCCATTACACGCTACCGCCTCAACAATCACTGTTCGGACATGGACCTATACACACGCTGTGAAGGAGACGAATTGATTGTGGATAACAGATGGATTATAGAAGACGGCGAATATCGAATTCAGATAAATAGAGATTCCCTACATCGTTTTGTTGTGCTTTCACATCCTGCCTATGAGTATTCCGTCAACGTGCCGCCTGCTTGTGACAGTCTCTTCTATGAAGGAGATATGTACTATGCACGCGGATACGGCAAAGAGACCTTTACGGTTGACCGGCATTTGCACTCAATCTACAATTGCGACAGTATAGAACATGTTACAATGACAATCTACCGGTCCGCACCGACATTAGTACATTCACAGACAATATACAATTACGCATCTGTGCTCTTTGGCGGAGAGTTATACAACACTCCTGGCACTTATACACATCGCTACCACACCAGTCATGGATGTGATAGTACATGTATCTTAAATCTTGATGTTATCTACCAAGACTCTACTGATGCTTTGCACTATCATTATTGCCAAGCGTCAAAAGACAATATCGAGATTTTTGGTAAACTGTACCATCCCGCCAAAGACACGATTATCTTTGATACAACAGCCATACCCAATGTGGGCATGTTTATCATAAAGAAAGCTATCGTTCGTGTCTCTTATCCGTTCACCGTTACTTCGGTTCAAACCGAATCGGAAGTATGTTCGGCACCCTATATCTCGTTTGATATTGTGCTGGGATTAGACGGATCTTATCCCGAGAAATACGAATTGGATTTTCTGCCGTCACAGCTCAGTGCCAGTCCCACTCACCAAGAAGGCCGGTTGAACGACCAAAGCACCATCAACGTTCTCATGGACGGACGAGGCTTATGTGTCAATCCGGGC
The DNA here is from genome assembly GCA_024400275.1 of Paludibacteraceae bacterium. The sequence goes on from JAKSMY010000006.1 coordinate 10,156, forward strand.
TCATACCCCTATCAACTCAAACTGACTGCCCAAGATTGTCACATGTCTGATACAATTATTCAAAGTTCTATCATCGTTCGCTACCCCGATAATATAATGGAAGCCAACTGGAATAATGTGGTGGCGTTAGTTAATGAAGAACACAACGAGGGACGGTGGAAATTCCTACCTCCGTACGAGTGGCAGGTTCTGACCGAGTCCGGACAAGATAAAACAGCATTGATTAACCCCAATGTAGGATTACCTTATTTATATTCGGACTACTTAGAATCCGGCGACCGTGTTGTTGTGTCTCTCCACCGCGAGGGATATGACAAAGTTGTACCTTCATGTGAATTTACTTTCTATCCCGTGCCTACCGAAGCACGAGCTCCCATATCGGTTTATCCTACCGCAGCCCGAAAAACAGCCCCAATTACCATCGAATCATCAGTTTGCGGTCAGTATATATTATACAACAATGCAGGACAGCCTGTTTGCGGGGGGGCATTTAATGACGGTAAACAAACCTTCACCATTCCGTCAGAGGCAGGGTGCTATTTACTGCAACTGCAACCTAACAACGAAGCAGTCCAAATTAAGAAAATAATCGTTTACTAAACGCAATATGAAAATATTACAACATATCGGTGAGTACTTTCTGCTGATGGGACGTGTCTTTCAACGCCCTGACCGGTGGCGCATGTTCTTTAGGCAATATGCCAAAGAAATCGAAAAACAAGGGTTACAGTCACTGCCTATTGTTATCATCATCTCCATCTTTATCGGGGCTATTCTGACTATCCAAGCCAAGATTAACACCGAAAATCCCTTATTGCCGACCTACACGACCGGTTTGCTAACTCGTGAGACATTATTATTGGAGTTCTCATCTACTATTCTTTGTCTTATTTTGGCAGGAAAAGTTGGTTCAAACATAGCCTCTGAGATAGGTACAATGCGTATTACGGAACAGATTGACGCAATGGAAATAATGGGTGTCAACTCTGCCAATTATCTTATTGCCCCCAAAATAGCCGCTTTCATTACTATGATGCCGTTCTTGGTTATCATTTCCATCACGGTCGGACTAATCGGAGGCTGGGGAGTAGGAGTCTTCACGGATGTCATTACCGTAGCCGATTATGTAGTTGGTATTCAGTATGCTTTTAATCCCTACTATGTAACCTATGGTCTAATCAAATCTATCGTCTTCGCCTATATCATTACCAGTCTGAGCAGTTACTACGGCTACTATGCCAAAGGCGGTGCATTGGAAGTCGGCATAGCAAGTACCAACGCCGTTGTTAACTCCAACATATTGATTCTATTCGGTGACCTTCTATTAACCAAATTGCTCCTATGATTATAGTAAAAGATATCGTTAAAAGTTTTGAGGGCAATATGGTTCTCAACCACATCAGCACCGAAATGCGCGATGGATGTGTCAATATGATTATTGGTCAGTCCGGTTCGGGAAAAACAGTGCTTATGAAGTCTTTAATCGGATTGCATAAACCGGATAGCGGTTGTATTGAATACGATGGCAAGAGCCTCACTGCCATGAATGAGAAAGATATACATGTTCTACGTAAAAATGTAGGTATGCTGTTTCAAGGCTCGGCATTGTTTGACAGTCTGACCGTTCTGGAAAATGTCATGTACCCGTTAGAGATGTTCTCTGACATGACTGAAAAGCAGATGATTGAACGTGCACGCTTTTGTTTACAACGCGTCAATATGCCGGAACATGTCTATAACCTAATGCCCAGCGAAATAAGCGGCGGGCAACAAAAACGTGTAGCCATTGCCCGTGCCATTGTTCTTAACCCAAAATACCTGTTCTGCGACGAACCCAACTCGGGTCTGGACCCCAAGACATCATTGGTCATTGACCAACTGATACACAGTATCACAAAGGAATTCAATATATGTACCATTATCAACTCACACGACATGAACTCTATCATGGAAATAGGTGACCATATTGTATTCCTCAAAAACGGAAAATTGGAGTGGGACGGCAGTAAGGACACTATTTTTGATACCAACAACGAAGCATTAGATGACTTCGTCTTCGCCAGCAATTTATATAAAAAAGTTAAAATAGCTCAAAAAACAGTAATATGAACAAGTATGTATTATTATTTTTATCATGCCTCTCTTTGAGCATCTGGGCTCAAGAATTACATTGCCCTGCACGAAACAAACCTGTTGTTCGTCAGCAACCTGACGGAGACAGTGTGACTGTCATCTTACGTGGTGATGAGTGGAAAAACTGGATGTTAACCACAGACGGTTGGCAAGTTCGTGAGGACGAAAACGGAACTATTTGCTACCTGCAGCAGCCCAAAAACCGTTACAAAGACAATAACCCAATCATCAGTCGCAAGCAAGCACACAATACCAACCACCGTAGCCGTTGCGAACAGCACTGGTTGAAAAATCATGGTATTCTCAAAGAACCTATCCGCCAAACGGCACAACACTGCCCTCCGCGTATCTTGCCCGGACAAACATCTGCTCCTGCGGCACGCAAATTGACCAATGATTATATGGCACAAAATGAGATTATGGCGAACTCAATCGGTCAACGACGCACCTTTGACCGCGTGCCCGTAATCCTTATTAATTATGCCGATATGTCTTTTTATTCCGATAGGCAACAAGTGGACTCTATGTTCAACGCCGTGGACTATATTTCGCCTGAAGGGCACACCGGCTCCGTTCGCCAGTATTTCAGTCATCAAAGTTATGGCAAATACAATCCTCAATTTGACATCTATGGTCCTGTTACATTGAGTCATGGTTATGCCTACTATGGTGCCAGCGGCGATGCCAGAGCAAGCGAGATGGTAGCAGAAGCTTGCAAACTGATGGACGACTCGTTAGATTTTACATTATACGACCTTAACAAGGACAACAAAGTCGATTTGGTCTTCGTTATTTATGCCGGTCCTCCTGCCAGTGACGAAGCATACATCAACACCAAGTGGATAAAAAAACCATCAGACCTCATTTGGCCACACTACAACACAATTGGTTCGACTTACGGTCAACCCACCACCTTCGACGGAAAAACCATTTACGACTACGAAGTCAGTGCAGAATTAGATGGAGCCCTTTCGTTTAATCCGTCCATTTCTGGTATGGATAGTGTACCCGTACCAGCCGGTATAGGTGTTATGTGCCACGAATTTGGACATGGATTGGGGCTGCCTGATGTGTATAATAATAACGGGAAAAGTGACCCCATAGTTGATGAATGGGACATCATGGATCAGGGGTGCTACAACAACTGGATGTATTCCCCTGCCAATTACACCGCCTACGAACGTTTCTTCATGGGTTGGCTCACGCCGACACAAATCAGTGCAAAAGACAATATCACCATGCAAGACATCAATGTCACAGGAGATGATGTCAAACTCATTTGCCCTGCCGGTAAACACAACCTAAATGGCGTTTCACCAAACCCAACCACCTTCTATCTCTTGGAAAACCGTCAGCATACCGGCAACGACGTTTTTATACCCAAACACGGCTTAGTCGTTTCCAAGATTCAATACAATGCCGACAAATGGAAACATAATATAATCAACACCGACTCAAAAGCTTTGGGATATAATATCCTCGGTGCTTACCCGAACGACGGTACCAGTTATACCGCCATCACCGGTTATCCCATTGAGCATATCAAAGAGAGTGAAGGTGTCATCTCGTTCCAATTCATGGGAGGCAAACATCAGCCTCTCGCTATCTCCTACATTTTGGATGGTGCAGAAGTGATAACAGGACCGGAAGAGGGTCCTATTGACGGAACTACCGACATTACCATCACATTAACTGCTCCACACGGCTATCCTCAACTTACCGAAAACAACTGCATTTTCAATGTAGAAGAAGAGGGCTTTGGTGATGTTGATTTCCAAAGTTCCTTAGTCGAAGGCACACTCACTATTACAATACCAACCACTTCACAAACAGGTGCCCTGCAAGTCATCGTGTATGGTCCGGAGGGACCAATCACAGGTTGGGAAGAACCGACGGCAAGCCCGTCTTTGCATAAATTCATCAAAGCGCAACACTTATACATTATTAAACACGGTAAGTTATACGATTTATTCGGTCATGAAACTCATCTCTTATAATGTAAACGGCATTCGTGCAGCCATCGGCAAAGGGCTTCTGGATTGGCTACAAACCGAGAACCCTGATGTCTTCTGTATTCAGGAAAGTAAGGCACAACCCGAACAGATAGACACACTCGCCTTCAGCGAATTAGGCTACCATTGTTATATCCATTCTGCTGAGAAAAAAGGATATTCGGGAGTGTGTATCTTTTCCAAAGAGCAGCCAACCAAAGTAGCGGCTGGTATGGGTAACCCACGATACGATAGCGAGGGACGTGTTTTACGAGTGGACATCGGTAGTATATCGGTAGTAGATGTATATGTGCCAAGTGGAACGACCGGCGATGTACGACAGGACTTTAAGATGGATTTTCTTGAGGCGTTTCTCAAATGGCTGAACGAACTACGGCAAACACGTCCCAACGTCATTGTCTGCGGGGACTTCAATATCTGCCACAAGCCCATCGACATCAACCACCCTGAGCGACAGATAGGTGTCAGCGGTTTCCTGCCCGAGGAACGTGAATGGATGGATCGATGGCAAGATAGCGGCTTGGTGGATACCTTCCGTGTCTTTGACCAAAGTGCCGAAAAATACAGTTGGTGGAGTTATCGTGCTGGAGCACGTGCCAATAATGCAGGATGGCGAATTGACTATTTCTGGGTTAGCGACACACTAAAAGATAGATTAGAAAATGCAACAATAATGACAGAGGCGGTTCACTCCGACCACTGTCCAGTGAGTTTATGGATACATTAAGAACAGAACATTTAATTAAAAAATATGGCAAACGCACCGTCGTTAACGACGTTTCCATTTGTTTGCAACAGGGAGAGATTGTTGGTTTATTAGGACCTAATGGTGCCGGCAAAACAACCACTTTCTATATGACTACCGGCTTGATTACTGCCAACAACGGTAAGATTTTCCTCAATGATCAGGATATTACCGATTTTCCAATGTACCAACGGGCTAAATTGGGTATAGGCTACCTGCCGCAAGAAGCAAGCGTATTTCGCAAACTAAGCGTAGAAGACAATATCAAAGCCGTTCTTGAATTGACGAATTTCACCAAGGAATATCAGACACAAAAACTCGAACAACTCATCAAAGAGTTTAATCTCAACCACGTGCGCCATAACTTGGGCGACCGTCTTAGTGGCGGTGAACGCCGTCGTACCGAGATAGCACGTTGCTTGGCTATTGAGCCTAAATTCGTTATGTTGGACGAGCCTTTTGCCGGTGTCGATCCTATTGCCGTGCAGGAAATTCAGGACGTGGTTTGGAGCCTAAAAGACAAAAATATCGGAATTCTGATTACCGACCACAACGTGGACGAGACACTTATGATTACCGACCGTGCCTACCTGCTTTTCGAGGGGCGTATTCTCTTCCACGGTACACCCGAAGAGTTGGCTGCTAACCCCGTTGTACGCAAGAACTATCTCGGACGAGATTTCGAACTCAAGAAAAAAAGCAGACCGGTACCCACCAATGTCGAAGAAAACTCCTAACATACGTATATCATACGTATAACTTATGTATAGAATGAATACTAAAAATAATACAATATGAATTTTGCAGAACTAAGTAACGGCATTTTTAGTCAGGCCGTCATTGATTATCACAAAACAGACGATGTGGACGCTCCTATCCACAATCCCTTTCAGGCTGGAACTATTGAAAATGATTTATACCAAAAGAATTGGATTGATGTAGTGCAATGGCATCTGGAGGACATTATTCGTGACCCGCAAATCGATCCGGCAGAAGCCTTGGTGCTCAAACGCCGTATAGACAAGAGTAATCAGGACCGTACAGACCTCGTGGAACGTATCGACTCCTATTTTTGGGAGAAATACCACGATATTAAGCCTTTGGCAGACGCACGTATCAACACCGAGAGCCCCGCTTGGGCAATTGACCGTCTCAGTATCTTGCACGTCAAAATCTATCACATGACCGAGCAAGTGGAGCGTGTTGATGTCAGCCCCGAGCAGCACGAGAAATGTATGCAAAAACTCGCTGTGCTGAAAGAACAGTTATGCGACATGACCACTTCCATCAGCCAATTGCTTGAGGACTACGAGACCGGACGACGCGTGATGAAAGTTTACCGCCAAATGAAAATGTACAACGACCCCAGTCTGAACCCAGTACTGTACGGAAAGAAATAACTTACCTATTTACAAACTTACAAATTTATAAGTTGAAACGGCTTCTTGTCATACGATTTTCGGCATTGGGCGACGTAGCTATGGTTGTGCCTGTCATTAAGGCACTTGCAGTCGCTTACCCCGATTGGGACATCACCATGCTCAGCAAAAAGCAATGTGCCTCGCTTTTTTGTAACCTGCCGGACAATGTGCATTTCTTCGGAGCCGATTTAAGAGGCAAACATAGCGGTTTGGCAGGACTGAACCGCTTGTTGCACGACCTTAAATACTGGGAGTTCGATGCCGTAGCCGATTTGCATGCCGTGCTTCGTACTTTTTACCTTCGGCATCGCTGTCTATGGAGGGGTAAACGCGTAGCACATATCCACAAAGACCGCTATCAAAAGTGGTTGCTTGTACGCCATTTTTACCAATACAAGCACCCCTTGCAATCTACTATTTCACGATATAAGGGGGTTTTGGAAGAATTAGGGTTTGAGCTATACGACGCCCTACCTAAACATAACATCAACATAACATCATCTACCAGACGTAATATCGGCATAGCACCTTTTGCGGCACATAAAGGGAAGATTTATCCGTTGGATAAAATGGAAGAAGTGGTGAAAACACTTGGTGAAAAACTGAATGCAAAAGGCGAGACAGTCTATCTTTTTGGAGCCGGAGACAAAGAAAAGGCTATCTTACAGAATTGGCAAAACAAATATGCAGGTGTAGAAAGTCTGGTGGGCAAATACAATATGGCTGAGGAAATTTCTTTTATGGCACAATTAAGGATGATGGTAACGATGGATTCAGCCAATATGCACCTTGCCTCTTTGGCAGGAACACGCGTGTTGAGTATATGGGGAGCAACCCATCCTTGGGCTGGCTTCTTAGGATTCGGGCAAGACGAAAACGACTGTATTCAACTCTCTATTCCCTGCCGCCCCTGCTCTATCTACGGCAAAAGACGTTGCCAGTTTGGCGACTATCGGTGCCTACTTATCGAACCAAAAAATATCATTGAACGCGTTTTAGGAGCGTTGGCAGTGGAAGAATGATTATTATTAATCCAAAATATGACTCTTTGCGGGCTTGGATAGAATCTTTGCCTAACGATTTTTCCACCACGGGAGAAATTATTTACGATGCCCGTAACCAAATTCGCAGGTTTGAGGTGGATAATTTGACATTATGCGTCAAACGTTTTCATCAACCGCGTTTTTTGAATCGTCTGATATACTCCTTCCTGCGCCCAAGCAAAGCACGACGGAGTTATGAAAACGGAATGTACCTAATGCGACACGGTGTGGGAACTCCTGAACCGGTGGCATATATTGAGGAGAAGAAATGGGGATTAATGGGATTCAATTATTTGATTACGTTACAATCTCAACTGACCCGATTACATCGGGAATTTACGTTAAACTACACACCCGAATTGGAAGATACCATCCGTCCCTTGGCGCGTTTTACGGCTAAGATGCACGACGAAGGTATTTTGCACTTGGATTATTCCCCCGGTAACATATTGTGGGACCAAGTAAATGGAGCATATCAATTTGAGGTGATTGACATCAATCGTATGCGTATTGGAAAGCCCGTGACACTAAAAGAGGGTGCCAAGAGTTTACGGCGTATCTGCGCTCGTACCGCCTTTTTTGTTACCTTTGCTGACGAATACGCCGTAGCGCGTGGATTGAATAAAGACGATTGTACAACATGGATTTTATACTACCGCAACCGTTTCTGGAAAAACGGTCAAAAAGCACGATACAACTATGACTAACAAAAATATTCGCATTAGTTATGCCATTACAGCCTGCAACGAAAGCAAGGATTTAGACCGACTGCTCACCTTTCTACAGCAATACCTGCAAGAAGGAGATGAATTGGTTGTGCAAGTTGACAAAAACAATGTGACACCCGATGTTAAACAAGTCATAGAGGCTCACCGTGACGCCATAACCGTTTATGCCGAACACCCGCTGAACTATGATTTTGCTCAAGCCAAGAACCATCTCAACCGCCTTTGCTCCGGTGACTATATCTTCCAATTAGATGCAGACGAGATGCCACAGGCTTGGCTTATGGAGCACCTCAAACAGATAATTAGCAAGAGACCTTGGGTGGGATTATTTAAATTCCCACGAATCAACTTATTTCAACAAGAAGAAGGCGGTCAAGTTGAGGAGCGCGAAGCGTGGCCGGATTATCAGGGACGATTATATAAGAATGATCCCGAACGTATTTATTGGCGACGGCCTTTGCACGAGCGTATTCATGGACAATGGTTCTATTGGCATTTACCAAAGAAAGATCAATATGCCATTGTACATCTCAAACTCAAACAACAAAATGCCGATAAATGGGCAGAATGGAATCAACACTATCAAAAATGACTATTGCTTACTACATAGCGTCCCCGACATGGGGAGGAGGCGAGCAATATGTTTATGATTTGTCTCGCCACATGAAAGAGCACTATGGCGTAACTCCTATTTTTATTTTTCCCAAACACAGCTCCCCTGCAATGGTGGAACGTTTTCAGGAAATAGGTGAATGCCCTGCTTATAAATCCACGGGAGGGTTATGGCGTTTCCTGCCTTTCAGTGGTCGGCGTTTGGCACAAGTGTTGGACCAATACAACGTTGATGTGCTACATATCAATTCACGGCAAAGTTATTTCATCAGTGCGTGGGCAAAACATTTTGCACACCACCCTGTACGGATAATAGCCGTACAACACTTGGTGCGCGAAGCCAAGAATAGCCTGTACTGGCGATGGACGTACAAGAAAATAGATACACTCATTTTCCCTAGTGATTGTGTCAAAAGAGCCTATTTACACACTTTTGGAGGACATATACCTTTTGCTCACACCGTAACCATTCATAATAGTGTACCTATTTCCTCACATGAGGGTATTGCACAACAAGTTGTTGAACCAAAAACGATTTTCTATCACGGCAGAATCTGTCAAGAAAAAGGAGTGTTCCCTCTTATTAGTTATTTGGAGAAATTGCAAGACTTGGATTTCCGAGTGGTTTTTGCTGGCGGTATAGACACTCAGGATAAACACCATTGGGAACACATACTCCGAACCAGCCCTATCCGTGACCGAATCACTTATTTGGGATTTAGAACGGATATAGCCGCCTTGATTCCTCACTATCAGATTGGTGTTATTCCGACCATTGTGCCTGAAGCCGGTGGTCCGTTGGCATTGCTGGAGAATATGGCACTTGGACTGCCTACTATATCTTCGGATAATGGCTCACAGCCGGAGTTCATTCAGCACGAAAAAAACGGACTGCTATGCCCACCTAATGACGAAACACGATGGATACAAGCCATTCGACAACTGCTCACACAACCGCAACAGGCTACACAAATAGCACAACAAGCACAGGACGATTTCTTCAATCATTTTGGATACGAACAGTTTATAAAACAAATGCACACCGTCTATCAGTTATCATGAAAGATATATTTATCAAATACCAACAGTACATAGGCTGTTTGAATTATGCTGTCTTTATGCTCATACTGTTTTTCCTTCCTTTTCCATGGAAATATGTTCAACCCCTTATCGTTGTTTGGTTGGCAACATGGGCTTTAGAAGGACGTTGGCTTCAAAAAAACCATTTTCGTTTCAACCGCAGCCATGTCCCTTTGTTACTCGTTGCTCTGCTGGTGGTTTGGGAAGGCATATCCCTTTTGTGGACATCGGAATACGATAGCGGTATTTCAGAGGTGAACAGGCATCTGCCTATCTTGGCGATTTTCCTTATTAGTTTATTCGGTGTGAATGAGCATTATCACCCTGTCAAACTCAAAATTGCTCTTTATGTAGGCTCACTTTGCTCGATTCTATCGTATTTCACTATTCTTTATTGGTGGACTACTAACGAGAGAATACCGTTTGAAAGCGTATGGCCTGATTGGGATATATGGACACCGTTGGGTAATCCCATTATCGCGCTTATTAAGCACCATCAATACTATTGTATGGTGCTTCTCTTGGCTCTCTGTTTCTCAGGAGACATATACCGCTACTGTGCGGAACGATATAATCGTTTCTCAGCCTTATTAACCGTCGGGATTGGTGATGTGCTACTGACCTCTGTTATCATTTTATCCGGTTCACGAACTATGATGGTAATGCTGCCTATCGTTGCCGTTCTGAGTTTGTGGTGGACACTACATGGCATCAAACGGTGGTTAACACTTGCCGGTGTAGTCATCGTAATGGGGCTATCCGGCTTATGGCTCAACCGGCATAATAGCCGCTTTATCAGAACACAACATGATGTGAGTCAAATCGATATACAACAAATAAAAGAACAGCCTATGAGCCGTGAACCTCGAATATATATTTGGCACACTATCTTCACTCATAGGAAAGAATATGGTGTATTAGGTATGGGCGTAGGTACGTCAGATGCTTTTTTGTATCATTGCTACGAACAGGACGGTAATGGTTATCTGACTTTCGGTCCTCATAGTTGTTATTTGAAAACATGGATGGAAATGGGACCTATTGCAGCATTGCTATTGATAGCTATTATGTGTCTATCTATCATTCTTCATAGTCCTCATGTACGGCGGGATGCCGTTTGGGTAAGCCTGGTAATGGGATTAGCTATGCTCACAGAGTCCTGTTTTTCTCGCATGAGTGGGCTTTATATTCTTTTGTCTATGTGCATTCTGTTGTCCATCTCCGAGCGTTTTGTAGAACAATCACTTCGATAACGACATCTTATACAATCTCACTTCCCCCTTCTCATCTATCGTGAAGCCACGATATTCCGGAATAACTATTGAAAGATGCGTATTCATAATGTTTTATATAATGCAATTAAATTATGAGCAACCTGTTCGTCTGTGAAATGTGCAGCTTGTAAATATCCTTTTTTTATTCTATCTTGACGCAACGAAGTATCTGTTAGCACGTTACTTAACTGTTCCCCTATATCCTCTATATCCAACGGATTGGCATAAAGGGCTGCATCTCCTCCCGTTTCTGCAAAACAACTTCCGGTAGAGGTCAGCACTGGCGTTCCTACGCACATAGCCTCCAAGATAGGAATACCAAATCCCTCAAATAAACTGGGGTAACACAACACATCCGCACCTTTGTAAATCGCAGGAAAATCAGCGAAAGGCACATCATGTCTCAACAACAATGTCACACCCATTTGTTGCGCCAACTTAGCAGCCTCGTCAGCATATCGGCTATGTCCGCCGATTGCCACCAAAGGAACATCAATTTTAGCCGCAGCCATCGCACGAATGAGATTCTTGAGATTCTTACGCGGCTCAATAGCACCTACGTCCAATAGGTATTGTTTGGGTAAACTATATTTGGTTTTAACTGTCTCTATTTGTTGGTCCGATATCGGCTGACGGAAGATATTACTGCAACCTTGATAAACAACCCGTATCTTACTCTCGTCCGCGCGGAAGAACTCTATCATATCACGTTTCGTTTGCTCCGAAATAGCAATAATCGTATCGGCAGCCTTGCATGCAAACTTAACTTTCTGCGTAAAAATCCAACGATAGGTAGGACTGTATAATTCGGGATAACGAGTAAAAATGGCATCATGCATCGTCACGACCGAACGAGCTGAAGAGTGACTGATGGTAAAAGGCAGTTCTCCAGATAAACCATGATAAATATCGCACTCTGGAACGTGCATAAAGGAACGTTTCAGTCCGCTTTTATCTACTAACAGCACTTCCCAGTCGGGAGCGTACTGTCGAACGAGTCTCACCACATCGCGACTATAATTACCTAAACCGCGATGATTATGAAAATATCGTTTGGCATCAAAAGCTATTCGCATGGTGTAGTCCATTTATTGTCTATTGCCATCAAATTGACACGTAACATATTCATTCCGAATGTTCTCATTTCATTGGCTTTTTGCATACTATCCGGCAATAGATTGACATTGGAGCCTATTCGATACAACCGTTCCTGCCGACTATTGATACTATAGCAGTAGAAATACGAAGTATCTGCCACTCCGAGATGTTCATTGCTGACAAAGAAAGCATAGTCACGATTGTCGTTAAGCACATCTATGCCTAGACAGTTATTATCAAAATCCACGCCGAGCATACTTAAGACAGTGGGATAGATATCTATTTGCGAGGTTGTTTTATTGACTATCTGAGGTTTCACCCCAGCTCCGAAGATAAACGCCGGAATTGTGTTATACGTCAGTACCATATCGTAGGGTGACTGCAAGGACGCACCATGATCCGCAACCAAGACAAACAAAGTATGATTGCCCCATTGTGTCTGTTGTGCAGCCGCTATGAAGTTTTTCAAAGCATCGTCAGCAAAAGCAATAATCCGTTCACTATCATCTTCACCACGATTTATATATTGTTGTGGTACGACAAAAGGTCCGTGATTGCTGACGGTCAAGAAAGAAGCGAAGAAAGGTGTTGAGTCAGCACTTAACTCGTTTAATTTATTTAACCCAAACTCAAACAGATAATCATCTGCCACGCCAAAATTATTAACTATTTTCTCGTGTGGATAGTCGTATAAAGAATAAATATCTTCTATGCTGTTGTCCCTCCAGAAAGAGTTCATATTGTCATACTGCGGGTTACCTGTTATGAAACACATTGTACGATAACCTGCCTTTTGTAAATAATAGGGCAATCCCGTGTATCTATCGGCATTAACGTCCATAATGGTTTTAGCAAAGTTTGGAACAAAGCCATAATGTGTAGCCACTATGCCGTTATTGGTGTGAATACCGGCCGAGTAACAATGACTGAAATAAACACTGCTATCACGTAAGGAGCGTAAAAAAGGGGTTAGCCATTGCCCTTTACCCTTCCGTTCCAAGTTAGCCGATGTCATGGACTCCATAAATATGAGCACCACATTTGGATGACCTTCCACCTGTGGCACCGGTATTACAGCACGATTGATTGGGCGCAAACTATCTGCTACAGCAATATTTAGGGTGTGTTGGACAAAATCCAACGCTTCTTTTTCATTTATAGCTGCCAATTCATTAGGAACGCCTATTTTGCCGTACTCGGCACTTTTAATGATATTGAATAGAGGATTGACTCCCAATTTATTATAGAACGGGCTGTTGCAAAAATAGGCAAAACTAACTCGCAAGGGGTATCGTTGGAACGAGCCTCGCATACCACAAAAAACGGCTCCCCATAACAAGATACATAGTCCAATAGCTACGCTATATTTTTTGTATTTGGTATTCATCTTAGAGTTTTTTTGTAACAATGTCCTATTGCTTTAAGTGCAACAATATATCCTGCTATCAGTACGATAGCTATTGCGAGAAAAACCAAATTTGTTTTATCTCCAAACACCATACCAGCCGTATCGCCTACAAATCCAAACCACTCCGTAACAGATATATTCAAATGGTTTTCAAAGAACGTATAATACCTTGCATCTGCCACCCCGATAAAGAGCAACACTGCATACACAATACTGAAATACCATTCAATTCCTGTAACCGCCTTACGCATCCACGCACTATAAATTGGTTTACCAAGCAAGCATAAAGCGAACACCGGCATAAACGCAAACGGTGCAATGCCCATATAACAGGCTATCAAATTATCAAACTTAACGCCAATCAACATAGCCGTTGGCAGCAAAGTCCAATCTATTCCCTCAGCCGGCATATTGGCACATAGTAAGATAATACGGCAAACCGCCATAGCCAATAAACACAGCACATGCACAGCTAACAAATAACCAATTACTCTAAAAAAAGGTTGTAACTCTTTCATATCTTATCATTTAATATATCCATAAACTATCCACCGCCGATATATTCACCCACATCATATCTTGTCCAAACAACCGCATTTGTTCTTTTTGGTTCGGGTCGTGAAGTTCAGAATGAGTACGCAAATCATATAAATAATCTGTGTCGGTTGTTGTATTGTAGCAATAGAACAAACTATCTGACACAACTCCCAAATGGTCGTTATTGACACACAAGACATAGTCTTTTTTCAAAGCGAAAACATCGTTTCCCATTCCTGTGTTCACGTATGGCAACCCCATCAGGGAAAGAATCGTGGGTGCCATATCCGTTTGTGAGCATACCTGATTGAACTGTTGCGGCATAGGTACCAAATCGGTTTTCAAAAAACAAGCGATATGGTTATGGCTAATACACATATCATAGCTATTATTTTTATCGGGTGCACCATGGTCACCTATCAACAGGTATATAGCATCTTTCCCCCACTCCGTTTGCTCTGCCCGTTGCATAAACGATTGCAAGGCATCGTCTGCAAACCGCACACCAGCCTCTTCAGCACTCATTCCTGTCAGATAATACCTATCCGGCACGACAACAGGTCCGTGATTGCTAACCGTCAAAAATAGCGCAAAGAAAGGAGTTGTGTCTTGTCTGTTATTCAAATGATTTATCCCCCAATCAAATAAATATTGGTCATCAACACCGAAATTATTTACCCTTTTCTCTTTCGGGAAATCACATTCGGAATAAATTTCATTTATTCCATTTGCGAGAAAAGCCGTGGACATATTATCATAGCAAGGATTGCCCGTAATAAAAGCCATCGTGCTATAGCCGGCATCGTGCAAAACAGAAGGTAATCCGGCATATCGAACAGCTTGAGCAGGCATAGTTGTTTGTGCAAAACGAGGTAAATAACCAAATAACGTTCCCGTCAAGCCATTATTAGTATGCACCCCTGTCGAATAACAGCGAGAAAACGTTATTGCCGAATCACGCAAACTGCGTAGATAAGGCGTTAAAGGCTCACCTTGAAATGTGCGATCAAGATTATGATACGCCATTGATTCCATTAAAATAAGCACCACATTTCGTTTGTTCACCGTATCTTTTCCTACCACCTCACGGCGCATGGGTTTAGACTGCGGTGTATAATGCAAGTAGTGCTGCACATATCCCAACGCATTGGAACAAGTCACATCACAAAGCAACGGAGGCAAAGGCTGCTGCTTTTCATCTACACTCTTCAGTATATTAAACGTGGGATTAATTCCCAAACGGTTATAGAACGGACTGGCACAAAAATAGGCGTGGCGCAATTTCAACGGATCGGATTGCACAGATCCTCGCATGCCCAAAAAGCATAATCCTCCCAAAAGAAGAATAACAAGAATCCCTATGATGTATTTACGACGCATAATCACAGCTCCTGAATAGTTTCCATTACACGTTGTATCAAAGCACGAGCGTAATGCTCGGTTTGTGGATTGGTGCCGATAAGCACTTTATCCGCCTTAGCATCTACCACTATCGTATCATTCGGTCTTATCAGTCCAAATCCGTCATTAAACGCAAAAAAAGCAAATTCCTGTTGGGTTGTATCAACCATGTTCTTACCAAACAAAAAACCATCCGCCTCCAATCCCATCTGGCACAACAACGTGGGCACTAAATCAACTTGCGAACCTAACCTGTCTATCTGCCGGGCTTGCTGGACAGCACCACCGGCCATAACAACAGGTATGCGATAGCGAGCCGGCATATAATTAGCCAATCCGTCAGGATAAGGGAATCCATGATCGGCAACCATCACCACCAACGTACTGTCCCATATCGGACTATTTCGCAAAGTATCCATAAAGGCACCCAAACAACTATCCGTGTACGCAATAGCATTCAAGTAAGGATTTTCCAAATGATGATAATCCACCTCAAACGGTTCATGGCTACTCAAAGACAGAATAACATCTAAATGCTTAGCGGTATCTTGTTTTCTGCCAACAATCTCAGACAGTGCCCTATCAAATACAATATGGTCCGGAACGCCCCATTTACTCAACCTGTCCGCCGGAGCAAAATCTCTATCTGCCACCCTGTTCTCAAAGCCACCTTGCACCAAATACGACCGCATATTGGTAAAGTCCTCATCTCCGCCATAGAAGAACTTAAGTTTATAGCCTGCTTGCTTCAAGCACTGCCCCAACTGAGGCAATGATTGCGACTTGTACGGAACCACCATTAACGAAGATGTCGGCTGTCCCGGAAAAGCACTCAAAGTAGCCACCACGCCACGATCGGTACGATAACTGGACGCGTATATATTGGAGAAATATACCCCCTCCCAACTGATACGCTGTACATTCGGCATTGCCCCCCATGCGTTTTGTGAGAAACTTTCCAAAATAAAGAAGATGATATTCGGACGGGGGGTCGTCAACAACGGCAATGTTGTTGTATCCGAGTTAAAACGTGCAGGAGACAGCAAATCCTCCACACATTGTTTAGCCTTATCCGAAGGCATATAGGTATATTTGGCCACGTCAAACACATCACTTCCCAACGACTCCATAATATTAAACAACGGATTAACCGCCGCCACATTCAACATCTGATTATCCGAGAAATAAACACGTCCCGAATTCATTGTACTGACTGTCACACTACCCCGAATAGGCAAAAACAATGCTCCCGTTATCAGCAGCATTCCCAAGGTTGATAACACTTTTTTAGTCGGCGGTTGACAATGCACGATGCTCAATTTCTTATATATCCACCACCAAATGGCAAAGAGGACGGCAAACCCTACACAGCCCAACGTCCACACCCACCACGGGGCACATGCCAACGCTTCACGTGGCGTGGCTAAGTATTCAAAAATATCCTGATTAAGGTGATACCCCCAACTGGGGAAACAACCGTTATCGCCTAAGACGGTCCAAAGTCCGACTGTCAGACAAAGCGCAGTAAGTCCGTCAAAGATACATCTTATTATATGCCAACGTACCCAAAAACTCACGCACAAAATCAGTCCGACAGCCAACATGACATACGATGCTACGCTCAAATCTAATGGCAGTCCGTGCCAAGGTACCAAGAACCAATCTGTCCAATGCACATCGCCCAACAAACCATACTGCCACAGCATAAAAAAAGGTTTTTGGACTACGAAGAACAAAATCCAAAACACGTACAACTTTATGAAGAGTAGCAGGCGATGTTTCATAGTGGGCTGAAGTGGTTATCCAAATAGATTCTTGAAGAAGTTCTTTTTATCGGCATTGCCGGGACGCACATTCTCCGAATCCTGCAACCTTTCAATCAGTGCTTTCTCGTCCTTATTCAGTCGCTCTGGAATATATACGCCCACATTGATAAGCAGGTCACCTGTTCCGTATTGGCGAGCATATTGGTCTATCTCCGGCAGCCCTTTTCCCCTCATACGCAGCACCTTACCCGGTTGCGTACCCGGGGTGATGGTTATCTTAACATCTCCCGTCAAAGTAGGTATTTTGACCTGACCACCCAAGATAGCAGTCGGCATATCCAAAAGCAGATTATACACCAGGTCACTACCCTCGCGCACTAAATTGGGGTGTTCTTCTTCCTCAACCAGTACCAATAAATCGCCCGGAACGCCACCATGAGGTGCGGCATTACCCTTGCCTTGAATGGGTATCTGCATACCTCCGGCTACTCCGGCAGGAATTTTGATGGTCACTATTTCCTCGTCGCGTATCACGCCCTCGCCTTGGCAATGGCTGCATTTATTGCGAATCACCTTACCTTCGCCATGACAGGTAGGACATTCTTCCTGCACCTGCATCATACCAAACATACTGCGTTGGGCACGTACCACTCGTCCTGCTCCGTGACACGTCGGGCAGGTATCTCCCTCACGACCATCAGCACTACCCGTACCGCTGCAATTGGGACACGGAACTAATTTACGAACTTTTATCTTTTTCTCAATACCGGTGCCTATTTCTTCCAACGTCAGGCGCACTTTAACGCGCAAATCACTTCCGCGGCGCACTCTGCGACCTCCGCCGCCACCGCCGAAGAAAGAGGAGAAACCTCCTCCCATGCTGCCCCCCATGCCCCAACTCTCGAACAAGTCGCCGAATTGAGAGAAGATATCTTCCATACTGAAACCACCTGCGCCACCCATTCCGGCATGACCAAATTGGTCATAACGCTGACGTTTCTGCGGGTCACTCAATACCTCATACGCTTCGGCAGCCTCCTTGAATTTTTCCTCAGCCTCTTTATCACCCGGGTTCTTGTCCGGATGGTACTGAATAGCTTTTTTACGGTAGGCTTTTTTTATTTCGTCGGCACTGGCGTTTTTCTCTACGCCCAGCACTTCATAGTAATCTCTTTTCTCTGCCATAACTTATTCTCCTACAACTACTTTGGCATAACGAATAACCTTTTCGTTTAGTTTATATCCTTTTTGTGTACAATCAATCACCTTACCTTTTTTGTCCTGACCGGCGGCAAAAGTAGTGATAGCCTCGTGCTCGTCGGTATTAAAATCTTTGTCCTGCGTCTCAATAGGTGTGACCTTATTGTCCGAAAGGAATTTGATAAACTTGTCGTACACAAGTTGCGCTCCCTCTTTCAGAGCCGCCACATCATCGTACTTATCCATTGCCGCCAACATTCGATCCCAATCGTCTGCCAAAGGCAACATATCCGTAAAGATACGCTCACCCGCATTGTCCATCAGTTCCAGTTTTTCCTTTTGGGTACGACGGCGGTAATTGTCAAACTCCGCCATTTGACGCAACTTAAAATCCTCTAATTCCTCATTCTTTTGGGTTAGTTCTTGATTCTTCTGCTCCAGTTCCTGAACCTGCTGTTCAAGAGCTGCCAACTTGTCAGTTTGTTCTTTTGTATTTTTCTTTGCCATAATTCAAATTTTTGATTACTTTTATCCTATACTCATCCTATACTCATCGTATACTCATCATATACATATAATATACATATCATATACTCATTTTTTACACCTTAATCAACTACTATGCCACAGGCATCTTTCTGCCATTTTTGTCACAAGATATTCAGCACTTCTGCCAAGTTTGTCACTTCGTACGTGGCTTGCTGTTCGGCAGGGTGCGGCTTGCCATAGGTAACCCATATTTGGTCAATACCAGCATTGATGGCACCCGCAATATCCGAAGAATAGCTATCACCAATCATAATAGCCTCATCTTTAGTCACCCCGTTTCGGCGGAGAGCTTCTTCATAGATTTCAGGTTGAGGTTTATTGATGCCTATCTCATCGCTTATCACCACATGTTTCAGATAAGGACGAAGACCGGAATGTTCAAATTTGTAATGTTGCACCTCGCCAAAGCCGTTGCTAACGATTGTCAGGGGATATTTCTGCGCCAAAGCTATCACAACCTCTTTTACCCCGGGCAATAAGCAAAAATACTTGTTCGTCAAATCCAAAAATTCTTTGCCCATTCGGTCAGCAAGCGCGATAAAGGATTGTGGCGCAAACGACAAGTTGAGGGCATGCAGGAGAGGATAGAGAAAGCGTTCCCGATGAAGAAAAGTCTTGGTTACCTGCCCTAACCCGTATTGTGTCCATAATTCCAGATTTTTCTGCTTGTACACAACCATATAATCCTCCAACGAATCGAACCATTCTCCCAGATGGTGCAACTCATACAGGTCCTTAAGAGACAAGTATTCAGCACCTTCCCAATCTCCGATTGTTTGGTCCCAATCCAATAATATGGCCTTATATTGCTTCATTTAGAACAATGTCGGTCCATCTGTTTTAAAAGGCGTTTTGCCTAAATGCTTATATGCCAATTCGGTTGCCTCACGTCCACGAGGTGTACGCTTGATAAACCCTTCTTTGATAAGAAAAGGTTCGTACACATCTTCAATCGTACCGGCATCTTCACCCATCGCCGTGGCTATATTGTTTACCCCCACAGGACCACCTTTGAACTTATCTATAATGGTCAGCAGCAGTTTGTTATCTATCTCGTCCAAGCCGTATGTATCTATATTCAAAGCCTCCAGCGCATAGCGGGCTATTTCCAAGTTGATATATCCGTCGCCTTTGACTTGTGCAAAATCACGCACACGCCGCAGCAGAGCATTGGCTATACGAGGCGTGCCACGACTACGACGCGCTATCTCACAGGCAGCATGGCTATCTATGTCTATGCCCAGCAAACCGGCAGAACGGGCCACAATACCCGCCAAAACATCGGCATCATAGTACTCTAAATGGCAGTTAATGCCGAAACGTGCCCGAAGCGGAGAGGTCAAAAGACCACTGCGCGTGGTGGCACCTATCAGCGTAAAATGGTTAAGGTCAATTTGTATTGTACGGGCAGAGGGGCCCTTGTCTATCATTATATCTATGCGATAATCCTCCATAGCCGAATAGAGGTACTCCTCTACCACCGGCGATAAGCGATGTATCTCGTCAATAAAGAGCACATCGTTTTCCTCCAACGAGGTCAATAATCCCGCCAAGTCACCGGGCTTATCCAGCACCGGACCGGAAGTTATTTTGAACCCGACACCCAATTCATTGGCAATGATATTTGAGAGTGTTGTTTTACCCAGACCCGGAGGGCCAAAGAGCAACACATGGTCCAAACTTTCGTGGCGCATACGAGCCGCCTCCACAAAGATACGCAAGTTACTGACTATCTTGCTTTGTCCGGCAAAATCATCAAAACGTAACGGGCGGAGGGCATTATCCTGCTCTTTCTCGTTCATTTCCTGCCGTATATCAAAATCCTCTTGCATAGATTTGTTATTTTTCCATCGTCAAAGATTGGAAGGTTTGTTCCAAATTATCTATTTCAGACAGGGGACAGTCTGCCTTAATCTCACCATGGTCTAAGATAACCACACGGTCACACATCTCCTTTACCTCTTGCAGAATATGGGTAGATAGAATGATGGTACAGTGAGCATTATCAGCAGCCAGACTCTTGATTAACTGACGTATCTCCACCAGTTGATTGGGGTCCAAGCCCGTTGTCGGCTCGTCCAGGATAAGCAGTTCAGGATTGCCCATTATGGCATGTGCCAACCCCACGCGTTGTTTATACCCTTTGCTCAGTTCGCCGATTTTTTTATTGGCTTCATTTTGCAACCCCACACGGTTGATCAATTGTTCTATATCATCGGTAGCATGAGTCAACTGCGCCATCATACGCAAAAATTCACGCACATACATCTCTTGATACAAGGGATTCATTTCCGGCAGATACCCTATACGATACGGCACCTGAACCTGCAACTGATTTGCAACCGGCTTATCCGCTTCCCACACACCGGTCAAAATCTTCATCAAAGTAGATTTACCGGCACCGTTCGGGCCAAGCAACCCCACTATCTGCCCTTCGGGGATAGTGAGGTTGATATTCTTGAGCACATACTGTTTGCCAATATGCTTATGTAGGTTTTGTATGCTAACCCGCATTGACTTTTGTCTTTAGCCTTTTGTCTTAGAAATTGTCTTTGCTAATCTCAAAATAAGCTTGTGGGTGAGCACAAACAGGGCACTCCTCAGGAGCAGCCACACCTATTACGATATGTCCGCAGTTGCGACATTCCCAAATCTTAATTTCACTCTTCTTGAACACTTCGTCCAATTCGATATTTTTAAGCAGGGCGCGATAACGTTCTTCATGGCGTTTTTCTATGGCGGCTACGCCACGGAATTTTTCAGCCAAGTCATGGAAGCCCTCTTTGTCAGCAGTCTCAGCAAAACCTTTATACATATCAGTCCACTCAAAATTTTCGCCTTCGGCAGCAGCTTTCAGGTTCTCCGATGTGGCTGCCACACCATTATTCAACTCCTTATACCATAATTTAGCGTGCTCTTTCTCGTTGTCAGCAGTAGCCAAAAATATAGCAGCAATCTGCTCAAAACCATCTTTTTTAGCTTTTGATGCGAAATAGGTGTACTTGTTACGAGCCATTGATTCGCCTGCGAAAGCAGCTTCCAGATTTTTCTCGGTCTGGGTACCGGCGTACTTGTTTGCCATTTGTATGAAATTTTAAGTTAATAGGTTAATTTGATTAAGTTTTTGGTTATTATACCAAAACGGCTGCAAAGGTACAAAAAATAATTGAGATTTGCAAATAAATAAAAACAAAAAAAACACCTTAACGCCAAGTCAAAGTGTCCGTGTGGAGATAGCGGGATTCGAACCCGCGTCCAAACAAGGAACCAATACGCTTTCTACATGCTTATCTTGGCCTGCATTTTCGTGTTTCGGCAAGACCCAAGCCACCAACCGAAACCTTATCTGTTACATTTTCGCCTCTACGTCACAGCACCATAAAGACTATCTTCGCAATTTCTGCGCCACCGTGTCCATTCAGCCGCGAAGCCGGGCTTGGGGCGACGTCTCGTCTCTCGACCTTGTCGGGAGAAAAAGCAATCCTACTATACTTCAGATTAAGCAGCGAGAGCTACATTTGTGTTGCCAGTTAAATTGTTCAGACCCGTTGAACGAGTGGAATCCATACCCGGCATGCTTACATACCTGTTCTACCTGCTGTCAAAACCAGTTATCCCCTATTCATACGCCGCTGCGTATGTCTTTTTGCAAAACAGCCAAGCACAAGCTTGACTGTTTCTGGTAGCGGGGCCCGGGATTGAACCGGGGACCTCATGATTATGAATCATGCGCTCTAACCAGCTGAGCTACCCCGCCCTTTCTCTCGAAAGCGGCTGCAAAGGTACAATTTTTTTTTCAATCTACCAAATTATTTTGAAAAAAACTTACTTTTTCCTAACACAACCGCTGCATTTATACCGAAATTGATACAACTTATCCTTGATTGGAAAAGGCTAAAGACGAACGGTATTATTTATACAAAAAACGTTTGATGGATTTTTTCGGTGTTTTTTCAAACTCCTTCTCCACAATCTCAATATCACTTACTTTGCTATAGCCCGGAAGCAATTTATTCAATTTCTGCAAGTTTTCCTGCATCAGTTGTTTGATTTTATCAATATCCTCTTCCAACTGCTGCATCTCAGGAAAGACCAAGCCAATCAGTTTACCGTCGCGCTCCACCACAACCGATTCAGCCACACCCTCCAACGAATTCAGTTTATCCTCAATCTCCTCCGGATAGATATTCTGACCACTGGCACCTAAAATCATATTTTTACTGCGTCCGCGCAGGTACAGATTGCCCTTTCTATCCACTATACCGATGTCGCCCGTACGCATCCAGCCATCGTCCGTGAAAACATTATCGGTGGCTTGTATGTTTTTGTAATAGCCACGCATCACACCATCACCGCGCAGAAGTATTTCGCCCTCCACTTTCTTTGGGTTCTCCGAATCTATTTTCAACTCCAAACGGTCAATCACCTTTCCGCAAGAACGGAAAGCATATTTACGCCAATGCTCATAGCAAACCAAAGGACCACATTCGGTCATACCGTAACCGCAGGTATAGGGGAAATGAATCTGCCGCATACAGATCTCAACTTCTTCGTTCAATGCCGCCCCCCCGACAATCAGAAATTGCAGTTTACCTCCAAACGCACGCATAAGCGCGTTATACACGCGCTTACGCACGGTAAGTCGAATAAGGGGTGTGTACCACAGTATTTTGATAATGGGTTTTTGTATAATCGGCAAAATCTTCTTCTTAAAGATTTTCTCAATAACCAAAGGCACCGTCAAAATCATATACGGTTGCACATCATGAAAAGCCTTCATGAGCAGAGCCGGTGTAAGGCTGCGTGTAAGGAAATAGACATGTGTACCGCCTGCTATCTGGTAAATAAAATCAAACATCACACCAAACATGTGCGCCAACGGGAGCATACTCACGATAGTCAATCCCGGGCGATTGGGTATATTGGCTTGAGCATAGACCACATTGGAACTGAGATTACGGTGAGTCAACATGACACCTTTAGGCGAACCCGTAGAACCCGATGTATAGTTAATCAGTGCCACATCGTCCATATTATCCAACGGCATGTGAACATCGCGCTCGGTATATCCGTTGGGGTAAAGCGAAACAAATTGCTGATCAAGGGCATTTTGGTCCACCGTAACTTTGGACTGCATGATACTGAAATCGTCCAATGCTATAAAACTTTCTACAGCCGGCATAGCCGTCAAATCTATCCGCCCACGCACCCAAGGACCCACAAAGAGCAGTTTAGCCTCTGAGTGATTCACCAAATGGTGGATACTATCGGACGTGAAGTCCGGCAAGATACTGACTGCCACACACCGCGATGCGGCAATAGCCAAATAAGCCACACCCCAGTTGGACGAGTTACGACCACAAATAGCTATTTTATCTCCCTGACGAATGCCCAAAGCGTAAAATAACAATTGGATTTGACGAACTCGAGTAGCCAATTCACCGTAGGTGTATGATACAGACCCTTCATAATCGGTCAGCGCGGGCTCGTTCCAGTTCGCCCACATGGTATCCTGAATAAACTGCAAATAATGTTTCATAACGCAAAAGTACAATAATTTTATCAAATGAACAAAAAAAAGGTATTTCGCTCCATGCTATTGGGACTAAAAGGACTTATTTAGGGGTGAAAGTGCTTATTTAGGGGCGAAAAAGTTTGCAAATATCAGATTATTTTTGTAATTTTGCAGCATAATTTGGATAGGAAGGCTATGTCAGAAGAGATAAAAAACACCGTACAGTACGATAACGAGAGTATTATCCATTTAGACGACCGCGAGCATATTCGTCGCCGTCCGGGTATGTATATAGGTAAATTGGGCGACGGCTCTCACTCGGACGATGGTATTTACGTGTTGATGAAAGAGACCATCGACAATAGTATCGACGAGTTCCGGATGGGAGAAGGCAAAGTGATCGAAGTGACGGTACAGAGTGGTACGGTAACGGTACGGGATTACGGTCGAGGAATACCTTTGGGCAAGATGATAGATGCCGTGTCTATTTTGAATACCGGCGGTAAATACGACAGCAAAGCCTTCAAGAAGTCAGTAGGTCTGAACGGTGTGGGCACGAAAGCCGTTAATGCACTTTCGATGAACTTTACCGTTCAATCTTTCCGTGACGGGCAGACACGCTACGCTGTATTTCACCAAGGCAAACTGGTGGAAGACAGCGATGTGCAACCTTATAACGGACCGGAGAAACGCGGTACACGGATTGAATTCACGCCCGATTCGTCGAAAGGGTTATTCGAGAACTATCAATTCCGAGACGACTATATAGAGACCATGCTACGCAATTATGCCTATCTGAACACGGGCTTAACGCTGATATACAACGGACGTAAGTTTGTCTCCAAGAATGGTCTGTTCGATTTATTAACCGAAAACATGACGGTGGAGCCTCTCTACCCTATTATTCATATCACCGGTGAGGATATCGAGATTGCTTTAACCCACACGGACCAGAACAACGATGAGTATTATTCCTTCGTTAACGGTCAGCATACCATTCAGGGAGGCACCCATCAGGCAGCGTACCGAGAGGCAATAGGAAGAACGATTAAGGAGTTTTTCAATAAGAATCAAGACTTGGCAGACATACGTAATGGTGTGGTTGGTGCTATTGCCATTAACGTAGAGGAACCGGTGTTTGAGAGCCAGACGAAAGTCAAATTGGGCAGTAAAGACATGTCCCCCACCGGTGGAGTGAGTGTGAATAAGTTTGTCAACGATTTTGTTAAGCAACAACTGGACAACTATCTGCATAAACACCCCGAGATAACGGAGGTAATGCTGCAAAAGATTCAGGACAGCGAGAAAGAGCGCAAGGCTATTGCCGGTGTAACCAGAGCTGCCCGTGAACGCGCCAAGAAGAACCTGCTCAACAATCCCAAGTTACGCGATTGCCAGATTCATTATAACGACCCCAAGCCCGTAAAATCCAGTAAGGATGCCGAAGATGATTTGCGCCAAGAGAGTGCTATCTTTATCACAGAGGGACTATCGGCATCAGGCTCCATAACCAAGAGCCGTGATGTACGCACGCAGGCTGTTTTCTCGCTACGCGGTAAACCGCTTAATTGTTATGGTCTGACAAAATCGGTAGTCTATGAGAACGAGGAATTTAACTGCTTGCAGTCGGCACTCAACATAGAGGACGGTTTGGACGAATTGCGGTACAATAAAGTCATTATTGCCACCGATGCCGATGTTGACGGTATGCATATCCGTCTGCTGATGCTAACTTTCTTTCTTCAGTTCTTCCCCGATTTGGTCAAGAAAGGGCATGTCTATATCTTGCAAACACCTCTTTTCCGGGTCAAGAACAAGCAAGAGACACGCTACTGCTACAGCGAAGACGAACGTCTGAAAGCCTTGAACGAAGTAAAGAATCCCGAAATAACACGATTCAAAGGACTGGGTGAGATATCACCCGATGAGTTCGCCGGATTTATCGGGCATGAGATCCGTTTGGACCAAGTGACACTGCGTAAGGAAGACCAAGTGGGAGAACTGCTCAACTATTACATGGGCAAGAACACGATGGAACGGCAGAACTTTATTATTGATAATCTCGTTGTGGAAGAAGATGCCGTAGAATGATACCTCTAATCCTTTTTGTATTATTGGGTTTAACGATTCTCGTGCTGTTTGAAGTGCGTGCACGTAAAGAAGCAAAGGAAAACGTGGACGGGAACGGGAACGGGAACGGGAACGGCACAGACGATTCCGGTTGTTGCGGTCAGCATTTGGTGTGCGAACGCGAGACATTGCTGCAAACGAATGCCGAGATTATTTATTATGACGATGAAGAATTAGATGCCCTATCCGGCATAGCCTACACCGACTACACAACTGCCCAAGCCGATATGGTACGCGATGTTTTTCACACCATGCAGGAGAAAGACGTGCCGGGTTGGTGCCGCAGCATGCAATTACGCAATATTCAACTTCCTGAAGATGTGCGTGAAGAAGCGTTATTGATTGTAAGAGAGCGTCGTAAACAATAAATTCCTATTCCTATCAATATCCAACTGATTATTCCTACCCACAGGGTGTCTCCCGTACCGAAGGCATCCATCACATCGTTGTCTATGCCCCGCTGCTGGGCAATGTAATAAAGAACGGTAACAGAGGCATTATTGACACAATGCATAATAATCGGCAACCAAAGGCAACCCGACCACACCAACACATAGCCGAATAATGCACCCATCAGCAGGCGGGGGAAGAAACCGTCAAACTGGAAATGAATAAAAGAAAAAATGAAGGCAGTGAGCCAGATGGCACGTTGGGTATGTCCCATCAGCCCCTGCAACACGCCACGGAAACAGAACTCCTCACCAATAGCAGCCAAAATGGCAATCACGAACAGATTAGCCGCAAAAGTCAGCCATGTGCCTTCTCCCATCAATTTTTCCAACACCGCATCAGACGCTGTTTGTTGTTGCTGCATCCAATCGGTTAGGGCGTGAAACGAATCGGGTAACGCGATTTGTTCGTTAAGGTGAGCCAATAAATTATTCCCGGGTAGCGCAACAATCATAATGAGAACGGCTCCAATGGCAGCAACCGGACTAACAGGATGCTTGAGACGCAACCATTGCATAGGCTGTGCGCTCCACAAACAAGCAGCCATCAGTGCCGGTAAGATAAAAAGAAAGATATTTTGATAGGTCAATATCCAGCGCATCATGGTAGGCGAACCCATATCGGCTCCCGAGAGCATAAGCACGGTGGTAGTAATAAAAAACAGAAGGAAAAAAACCGCAGTTATTCCCAACCATATACATAATTTATTCAGTAAAGACCTGTTCCGGTATTGCCCTAATTTCATAAAAAGGTGTTTTTTTAGTGTTTTTTTGTTAAAAAAGTCGATTTTATTTGCTCAATTCAAAAAAAAGCAGTATCTTTGCAGCCGCTTTAGGAAAAAGCGACGGGATGTGGCGCAGTCCGGTAGCGCAACGGTCTGGGGGACCGGAGGTCGCAAGTTCAAATCTTGTCATCCCGACATCGTCGATGTCAACCTCACTTAAATGAATTCGCTTCACGAATTGGAGCGTTCGGTTGCATCTCCTCTCCCGAAAAAGCAGGCTTTTTCGGGTGTTGTATTAAAAGATACAAACCTTACCTTTTTATTCTTCGTCCTCATCCCATTCTTCCACAACGAGTTTGGACTCGTCTATCACTTCAAACACCTGTTGTCCCATCTCACGCACGCTGCCCGGTATAGCCACTTCTCCCAACTGGTTACAATTACGGAAAGCACGATTCCCTATATAAACCAATCCTTCCGGCAGTGTGACCGTGCGGAGCGCGTTGCATTGTTCAAATGCCGAATTACCTATACCGTAGAGCGTATTCGGGAAAGAGACCGAAGCCAAGTGGTAACACTCACGGAACGCACTATCTCCCACCATTTTCAGCCCCTCGGGCAAAGTTACGGACTCCACTCCCCAACATTCCTCAAAAGCATGCGCCTGAATAGACACCACCCCTTGGGGTATAGTACTGGACTGACAGCCGCAAACCAATGTTTTGGATGGTGTATGAATAATGGCATTACAACCGTTTCGTGAATCATAGTTGATATTGCGTTCATCTACTTTTATTTCGGTCAGGTCGTTACATGTGGTAGCGGTATATTCGCCAATATACATAACCTCTTTCGGGATAAAGAGACTTTTGATGGCACAATGTCCGAATACTCCAGCACCTAATATCTTAAGATTGGGAGGCAACATTATCGTTTGCAGTTTGGTACAGCCCCAAAAAGCATGGTCATCTATTTTCAGCAAAGAGGAGGGAAAAGAGATTTCTGTGAGTGACCAACAATCCTCAAAGGCACTCGGACCTATCTCTATCAAACCTTCCGGCAGAACGATACGAGTCAACTCCGTACACTCGGCAAAAGCAGCCTTACCCAATGATACAACAGAAAATTTATTATCATTGATAGTAACGAATGCCGGAACTGAGAATGAAGTGATTGCTGAATCCGTTACTTCCACCAATTCCGCTGTGTATTTGGAGGCGTTAATACGATATTGTGCACCTTCGGCAGTAACCGTAAGTGCATAAGCGGCTGTAGCACAAAGGAACGAGATAATAAGGAAAAAACTTTTCTTCATAATGAATAAGTTACGATTATGCTGCAAAGGTACAAAAATTTAATGAGTTATGCAAGTTTTTGGGCAAAAAAAAGCAGACCCGAAAGCCTGCTTTTATTATATAGGTTTGTTCAGATTAGAAACCAAGAACGTTAACCCAAGCTTGTTTTGCGCTGTCCCAAACGTACATAACGCCATTAACAATCATTCTGTTCGATTTAACGTCATCAGGGCTTATCGTCTCAAGATTGGTGGAACCACCAACCAAATTCTCAATACCAACACCGAAGATATTGCTGGTGTTGCTAATTAACGTGATAACCACATCACCAGCATCATAGCTATCTGCTTCCAAATCAACTTCAGCAACATAAGCAGGACGAACACCAGCGAGTTTTGCACCAGAACCCTTAAATTCTACAGGAGTACCTCCGTAAACAGAAATCGAAACACCACGCTCGCTATCACCATTGGGTTGATAGAACACACGAAGTTTACCATCAGCTGTTGTTTTGAACGCACCAAGAACCATTTTCAAGCCACTATCAGCACGCCACATAGTACCAACATTTACAGAGTCAACACCATCCCAAGAGGGAGTAGGAAGCATTGTGTTGTATTTTTCTTTTGTGTTCCATTGAAATTTAGCGATTGATCCATCTGCTTTGGTGTAACCATACAATTTGGTGCCATTGGGCAATTCAACAAAAGCATCGGAACCCTCAGCCGTTTTCGTTGTCAGTGTCGGATCTGCATTGTAAAGTGCTTGGAAGTCGATGTAGTTAGCATAGTCGGTCAATTCTTTAACAACCGGCTCAGCGGCATTCATAGCCATTGCAGCACACATAGTAGCTGCCAAGAAGAAAAGTTTTTTCATTTTTGTTTTAATTTTAAGTTAATAATAAATTTATTGAGGTTGAAAACCTTTTATTTCAAAATACGAGTGCAAAGGTACTGCTTTTTTTTGACTTATACAAGTACTAATTGCCGAAAAATGTGTATTTTTTGCCAAAACATATATTTTTAATATAAATGTTTGACTAGGTCGTTGAGGTAAACCTCGATATTCATGTATGGCGGGAATAGTGTTGCTAATTTAGCATCTTCTCCATTATTCGGGTCTAAACCGTTTTCTATTTCCCAATCGTCCGGTATATTATCATAATCCGAATCCTTTTTTACATCGTAGGTTTTATATTCCGGCCAACCGCCAACATCAGAAGGAGTGTCAATCAATCCGCCTGTGGAATATGTTCCCTCGTGCGTATATGTGCCCGTGCGTACCTCATTAATAATACGCGCGTCCACGACATCTTGGTGCAACGAGCATCCCACTTTAGCGAGAACTGTTTCGTAGGCCTCCTGTGCCGATTGCTCATGCTGTAACATCGTCAGACCTTCCGTCCATCGCATGTCGGTTCTACAATCCAACAC
This sequence comes from Paludibacteraceae bacterium, assembly GCA_024400275.1. The sequence goes on from JAKSMY010000006.1 coordinate 40,710, forward strand.
AGAATATTTTCCCTTTTCATCAACAATAACACCTTTCCAATTATCATTAATAATAGTATCATTATCAAATAGATAATTACCTGTTAGGTAGAAGGTTCCCGGTATGACTTTTTCTGGGTGTGTTTTATTGCAATATCCACAATACGTGGTAATATTCAATAACCTGTTCGGACAATGTGTTGCCTTTCCCGGCTTGTAATAATTGTTCACATAATTTATTTTACGAGATTGACTGATGCCCTCACCTCCGTACGCAGAATTACTGCCCCAATTATAGACGACATTATTCACAAAATCCAAGGGTCCAAAGCATGAATTATCTACATACTCATGGTCAAAACGCGGCATTCGACTATTATGATGAGCTAAAAGATTATGATGATATGTTGCATTTCTGCCACCCCATATACCACCATAACCGTGAGCACCTTTGGCATGAACGGAGTTGTTTAAAGATTCTGATATCAAGCAATACTGCAATGTAAAATTAGTCACACCATACGTTGAAACACACTCATCTGTTGACCACGAACAAGAGCAATGGTCAATGATAATGTCTTTATGTCCTTCCTCACAAGTCAGGGCATCTCCCTCTTTTCCTTTTAAGTCCCCCATCCTAAAACGCAAGAAACGAAGAATCACGTTATCCGTTTTAATTATCACAGGATAATCGGCAATACATATACCATCACCTGGGGCAGATTGTCCCATAATGGTTACATTCCCCTTATTGATATTCAGTTGCGCTTTCAAGTGTATGCACCCAGAAATCCGAAAAACGATAATTCGACTTCCATTTTGATTCAATGCATACCGCAAAGTACCCACATCTGGATTGACAGCATCGTCCTCCAAACTATTTACGACAAACACATTAGCAGAGCGTCCACCAACGGTATAACACCCACCGCCTTCAGCACCGGGGAAAGCAGGAACTTTTTGTTTTCTCGGATCAATATCATTATTGGTCTTGGTCTCTTTACAAGCGACCAAGACCAATAAGAAGCATATTGTATATATCCATTTCCGCATTCAGCGTCAATAATTATAATCGTTATATAGATTAGGATTACTTGCCAAGATGATATTGAACAACGGCCAATACTGACGATATTCCAATTTATCCTCTACGGCAGGACGATATAGGCAGAACTGACTAGCTCCATTACCTACCGAAATCGAAGGTTTCTTACTTCCCTCACTACCGGACAAATATATATCGGTACGTATCCAACCATTATGGTTAGGATCATCATCCCACCCTGCTGGGACTCCTACTTCATCCATTGCTAAGCCATAGATATCAGAAATACGGTAAGCATCCGCTCCATCTTTGGAATAAGCAGGTTCGTTTTTATACTTGATGTACAATTTATCATTGACATGCCCCTGATAAGGCGTGCCACTGAAATCAATCATCGCAGTATCTTGATACATCGTTTCAAAATAGTGTAATTTGGCTTGACTTTCTTTTAGTGTCTTTGCAAAAATACCCCAACGCATCAGGTCATATTTACGAATCTGTTCTCCGCAGAATTCAAAGGCACGCTCCTTCTGCAAATTCTCCATAGTCAACGTCAAATCACCCAAACCGGCACGACGACGAATAGTATTAAACACATCTTGAGCATTGTATTTACCAGAATAGGTAGGAGTCACGCCGGATACACTACCAATGGCAGCTTCAGCATACATTAACAAAACGTCCGAGTAACGCATAATCGGTATATTGATACCATCTTCATCACCATTGGTATCAAACGTTATCCATTCAAAACGATATTTACCCAATGTAATTTCGTGCGCGTGTGTAGGATCCTGATACAACACATTACCAGTGGGAATTCCTTGTGCTTTGCACTTTCCGTCATACGTCCAACGATATGGATTGGCAGTCACCCACTTACGTGTATCATTTTTATCAAATTCCAACACAAAATACGGAGGAATAACCACCTTTGCATTACTCTTGGAACTACCTGTTGTGTGAATTAAATGATTAAATGCCGACTTATCCACATAAGCACCAACACGGTTCAACCATTGACCACGTACATTGTCGGCAAACGGTATTTCCCACAAAGTCTCTGTAGAAGAATAAGTATTTACGCTACCGCAAATGGCCTTGAATACATCTTCGTAATTAGTTTTCAGTTTACCACCTATTGTCAAACCGCCGTCAGCATCCATGACCTCTTCACAAGCCCACATAACTTCATTCAACAGTTCTACACGTTTAGCATCATCCTTCACATTGAACTGCACATTACAAGGACTGCCTTGTACCAAGTTATCCGGACGCATAGCCAATCCGGCATACATCAAATCAGAGCGAGCTAACAAACCTAATGCAAATTCACGGTTAATACGTTCCACATTATTCTTGGCAGGTCCCCAACTGATTTCTGCAGAATTGGGCATCATCTCGGCAGCTTTTTTCAAATCTGCACGCAATTGCTCAAAGATAACGTTTCTATCTGTTTTATAGGGATATATTGCCTTTTCATCTGTTACATCCAATGGTTTGAACGAAGCAGGAACATCGCCCCAAAGTTTAACCATTTCCAAAGACAACCAAGCACGCAAAGTCAATGCTTCACCGTATAGATACTGAAAATCTTTTTGCGAGAGGTCAGAATGCTTTTCTATGCCGTCGATACAGATATTAGCCCGTTCAATAGCCATTGTTAGATATGCCCATGGATGTTTGGTGGGAGCAATTAAATCACCATTACTATCACCCGCTTTCGTTAAACCATACGTGGCATAATCAGGTTGAGGATCAGACGCAGACGTTAAATATCCCTCAATATCCGTACTCATTGCTACCCATGGTCCTCCTAAACGAGAACGATAGGAGTTTTGTTCTGCCAGCATAGCATATACACCGGCTATTACTTGTTCAATCTGAGATGGTGCCGTGAAAACGGTTATATCCATTGCAGAAGGGGACTCCGTCTTAAAGAAAGAGTTATCTTTGCAAGAAGACATTACCACCATGGAGCCCAAGATTAATATATAAGCAACTTTTTTCATACGTTTAGTCTTTATATGTTCAACAAATATCTTAGAAAGCCAAATTAACACCAACATTAATACCTATGCTGCGAGGATAAGCAGAATAATCTACACCCGGCATCAAAGGATTTTTGCTACTATATACATCTACTTCAGGATCGAAACCAGTGTATTTGGTGATGCAGAACAAATTACTTGCTTGTACATAAATACGGCAACGTGTAATTTTGGCCTTATTAATCCATTCATCTGCCAACGAATAGCCCAGCGTTAATTGATTCAGACGCAAGAAAGAACCATCTTCCACCGCATAGTCCGTTACGCAATAAGCAGCAGCATACGGAGACCAGATATTGGCATTGGCATTAGCAGCATCTAAAGCAGTAGCCATCTTTCCATAATCGTTTTCATACTGAGTCATTAACTGATCCGGTAAATAACCACCATCTGCCGTAAACATAGAATACCGATTACCAAATGCCATCGTTTCCAAAGAGTTACGATAAGATGTCTTGCTACTGGTATTAGTTATCGTTGTGAAGTCCACTTTGTTCAAGTTGAGCACCTTGTTACCAATCGAATAGGTGAAATTAGCAGCCAAGTCTACTTGTCCCCACTTCTTACCTCCTATATTGAAATTCAAAGAGAAACCACCAGAACATTTAGGTAATGCATTTCCCAATTTGACCCTATCGTTATCATCAATTTGTCCATCGCCATTCTGATCTTTTAGTTTCATCATACCCGGATAAGCACTTCCTAACGATTCGTGCTGTTTGACAACGCCATCAGCCAATCGCCAGTTTTGTGTCTGAGAGCCACCTTTACTGCTTTTGGGACTTATTTTATCAAAATCAGCAGCGGTGTACCAGCCATCGGTTTCAAATCCATAGAAACTACCCATTGACTCGCCTTTGTAAACATAAAACTCGCTCAATGTAGCCGTTGCAGTAGAGAAAGCATTTGTAGATGCCGTGATATAATCCATACCGCCTAAGTCAATAATCTTGTTGCGGTTAGCCGATATGTTGGCACTTACCGTTAAGTTATAGTGCAGATTAGGAGATTGTTTATCCAATATCACTCCATTTACAGAGAACTCTATACCCTTGTTTTGGGTAGAACCGATATTGCGATACTGATAATTGTAGCCTGAGGACAGACGGTATAGAATAATCAAATCTTTTGTGGTATTTAAATACAAGTCTAACGAACCACTTAAGCGTTGATTAAAGAAACCGAAGTCTAAACCAAGGTTACGTGTAATTGTTGTTTCCCATTTAAGATTAGGGTTGGCAGCAATTTTTTGTGAGCCACCGGCAGTCAACATATTTGTAAAACCATGCATATCAGGCTCCGTACCACCGGAATGAGCAGCAACTTCAGACAAGAAATCAGTATGTAAATAACCCAAGTCCACATTATTATTACCCGCAGTACCGTACGAGAAACGGAGTTTCAACTGAGACATCCAATTCTTTGCACTTCCCATAAAATCTTCCTCTGCAATGTTCCAAGCTAATGCTCCAGATGGGAAATAGCCCCATTGATTACCTTTAGCGAAACGGGTGGAACCATCTGCACGGAAGGTGAAGGAAGCGTAGTAACGATTCTTGTAATTATAGTCAGCACGTGCGAAGAAAGATAACATATTATCTGTAGGATCAATATAGTTTTTGTAGGCAGACGACGTTGCATTTCCAAGATGGTTGAACACATCTTCTCCACTCATCGTACCATCAAATCCAACAGCCGTTTCGTTATCTTCCGTACCTTTATTCATAATGATTTCTTCACCTAATAGTACACCCAAGTTATGTGCTCCTTTAAACGAATGATCATATTTCAGGGTATTGGTTTGACGGAACTTGGTGAATTTTTGCATTGTCAATTGTGCAGCACCTCTTCCTTCTTTAGCATTTGTACGAGCAAAATATGTGGTCGGTCCATAAAAACGCTCTGTACGTACGTTTCTATAATCATAACCAATTTCAGATTTCCATGTAAAATCTTTGGCAAATTTGATTTGGAAATAGCCACCTACATTAAAACGAACATCTTTCTTCAACTTATAGTTATCATTAATGGTCGTAATTGGGTCATACAAACCTCCGTAAGATTCTTCATCGTCCAGAGAAGCATCATCTTTCTTATACAAATGAATAGGAGTAAATACAACAGAGTTACGCAAACGGCTTTCTGAGGTAGAGCCGGCATCTTTGGTAGTGTTCGAACCTGCACCATGAACTTTGGTATCAGAATAACGTGTATTAAATCCAATAGTCAGCCACTTCAATGGTTTGAACTTAGCCTTAACATTGAGGTTATTTCTATGATAATCAGACCCATGCATAATAGCCTTATCATCGATGCGGGTGTAGTTTGCAGAGAAATTGGCATTTTTATTTCCGCCACTCAAACTAATTGAATGATTAGAAGTGAATCCTGTACGTCCAAACGTTTCATTCTGCCAATTAGTACGTTTCAAACCATTAGCCCCAGCTAACATAGAAGCAATATCAATATTGTCTCCAGACTGATAATTCTCAATGAAATACTTACCAAAATCATTTTCAAGACCACCTTTCAAATACGCATTTTCATACTGCATCAACATATAATCACGATTACTCAAGGTATTAAGTGTTTTGGCAATTTTTTTCCATCCTACAAACCCATTATAATCTACGTGCATTTCTGCTTTATCAGAACCAGCATTAGACTCTTTGGTGGTGATAATAATTACACCGTTGGCACCTTGGGCACCATAGATAGCGGTAGCGGCAGCGTCTTTAAGCACGTCCATCGAAGCGATGTCGGTAGGAGCAATATCTGAAATACTGGAAACAGGGAAACCGTCCACGATATACAAAGGATCATTTGATTGGGTAAGTGATGTTCCACCACGCACACGAATCTTAACATCAGCGTCAGGGCTACCTTCTGTGGTAGTAACGCTAACACCTGCTAATTTACCTTGCAATGCTTCGGCAGCCGTAGTAACAGGAATATCCTTCAACTGGTCGGCACTAACGGAAGCGACAGAGGTAACCAAGTCACGTTTTTTAGTAGTACCATAACCTGTAACCACCACTTCGTCCAACACTTCGTTATCCTCTTTCAAGGTAACGTTGATAACATTGGAAGAGATAGCCACTTCTTGGGTAACCAAGCCAATGTAAGAGAATACCAATGTTTTGGCATCATCTGGCACGTCTAAAGTATAGTTACCGTCAAAGTCCGTAACCGTACCAATCGTAGTACCCTTCACAATAACCGAGGCAGAGATAATAGACTCGCCCGTCTGATCCGTTACCACACCCGAAATGGTACGAGCCTGCACCATCAGCGGAGTGAGCAGCAACAGAAATGCAAAAAATTTGTGTTTCATACTCATGTGTTTATAATGATTTTAAAAAAAAATAATTCATTTACGCTGCAAAGTTACATTTTTTCTCGCGCGCGTATGTGCAAAAATTGACGGAATTATGCACAAACAACGTAAATTAGGCAAAAGGTTCGGCATAATTGCAGCCCTCGCGCCAGCGAGAGCAGCCATACCGGGTGTTGCCGCGTATCACACGCCCCTGACGGCACACGGGACAAAGCATACCTGCCTTGTTGGTCTTGACCTCGTAAACCACCTGCTGCGTCATCGTTTTGAGTTCGTCCAAAAACTGTTGCGCGGTGTATTCGCCACGCTCTATCTCGCGGAGTTTTTTCTCCCACAAACCGGTCAGTTCAGCCGATTTAAGCAAGGGAGAGATGATGGTGTGAATCAAGTCGATACCCACCTCGGTTGCCCGTAGCGATTTACCCTGTTTCACGATATATTTACGCTGATAGAGTTTCTCGATAATAGCAGCACGCGTAGAGGGACGGCCTATGCCGTTTTCCTTCATAGCATCGCGTAACTCCTCATCATCTACCGTCTTGCCTGCCGTTTCCATCGCGCGTAGCAGGGTAGCCTCGGTGTAATATTTAGGCGGCTGCGTGGTTTTCTCCTGCAATTCGGGCACGTGCGGACCGGACTCGCCTTTGGTAAATGACGGCAGGACCTTGTTTTCAGGGGTTGTTTCTTCCTCCGAGGACTGCTTATCCGCATCTGAACAACCCGTTAACAACCCGTTAACAACCCGATAACAACCCGGTACAGACTCGGAAAACACAGCACGCCACCCTGGTTTGAGTACTTCGCGGCCGGTAACTTTGAAGGGGAGGGGACACCCCCCTGCCCCCTCAGAAAGGGGGAGACGGGAATTGAGAATTGAGAATTGAGAATTGAGAATGGGGACTTCGGCAAGGACGGTGGTGTTGCTTACCACGCACTCGGGATAGAAAGCAGCGATGAAACGCAGTGCAACCAAGTTATAGACCTTGCGTTCCTGTTCGGTGAGATTATCGGGGCGATGACCGGTAGGAATAATAGCATGGTGGTCCGTGACCTTGCTGTTATCAAATACTTTCTTGCTCTTGGGCAGGCTGTTCGCCCCCTTGCCGCCATCGGCTTTGAGCGAAAGCAAAGGTGCTACCTGCGGGTAATAGTCCTTGATACCCTGTAGCGTAGCGGGCACTTTGGGATAAATATCGTCGGGCAGGAAAGTGGTATCTACACGCGGATAGGTCGTAACACGTTTCTCGTATAGCGACTGAATAAGTTTGAGCGTATCGTCGGCGGAGAAAGAGAATTTCTTATTACACTCCACCTGCAAAGATGTCAGGTCAAACAGCCGTGGTGCGTATTCTGTTCCTTTCTTCTTCTCGACAGACGTGATAGTCAGCGGTTGGTCTTTTATCGCATCCACCAATGCCTGCCCCTGCTCCAACGATGTGATGGCGTACTCATCTTCCTCCGTCGGCAATTGGGCAGAGAAAATGGTATCGCGATATTTCGTTTTCAGTTCCCAATAGGTACGCGGCACGAAATGCTCTATCTCCTGCTGCCGTTTGACAATCAGTGCCAAGGTGGGTGTTTGCACACGGCCGATAGAAAGCACCTGTCGCTCCTTACCTGTTCCTCGCGCGTACCTTATAGTATATGCGCGCGTAGCATTCATGCCAAGCAACCAGTCACCAATCGCCCGCATCAGTCCGGCTTCGTATAGTTTCTGATATTCAGACTGGTCTTTGATTTGCTGAAACCCCTCGCGAATGGCCTCTTCCGTCAGGGAATTAACCCACAGTCGCCGCACGGGGACCTTACAACCTGCTTTTTGATATACCCAACGTTGAATCAACTCGCCTTCTTGTCCGGCATCACCGCAGTTAATCACTTCCGTAACCTGCGTCATTAGTGATTTGAGGATATTAAACTGCTTTTGGACTCCTTTGTCTTCCATCACCTTAATGCCAAAACGCTCAGGAATCATAGGCAGTGAACTGAGATTCCACTGCTTCCACGTCTCCTGGTACTCGTTAGGATCCAACAAGCCGCAAAGGTGACCGAAAGTCCAACTGACAAAATAGCCATTGCCCTCCATATAACCATCGTGCTTGGTATTCGCACCAAGCACGGAGGCTATATATTGACCGACAGATGGTTTTTCGGCTACGCAAAGAACCATAGACTAAAAATACTCTTTCTTAATAATGCCCAAGAAATAGAAACAGAACGGGATAAGCACTCCAAACAACAAAGATAATATACCCACTATCTTAACATTCGGACTCAACACATTCGGGTCTAACTGTGCACGCTCCACTATTTGGGCAGGCACGGCTTCGGAAGCCAGCAACATAGAGTTCTCCTCCCGTTTCTCAATCAAGAAGAGGTATTGTTTTTCTTTGGTCTGTTTCACACGTCGCATTTCCAGATAGTGACGTTCCGTCTCAGGAATAGACTCCAGACGGCTATCATATTGATTTCGAAGGTCTTGAATATGCTGCCGCCTCAATGCCATTGTTTGCAACGCGTTATCAATAACAGAAATAATGGCAACACGCTTTTTCGTCAACAATTCGGTTTCGCGCATTACCACGATATTCGAATCAGAAGCCTCCTGCAATAGCGCATTACGGCGGAGGACTTGATTATTATAGTCTGCTATAAGACTTTGCAATGCCGAATTAGAGACATTGACACCGGCAAGGATGGTGTAGGAATTTTCACTCTTGTTCAACTGCTCTTTCATATAGTCGAGCACCTGCTTTTGGGCATCAAGTTCCGCCGCTTGTTGTTCATAGTCGCCGCCTAATTGCTCGTATTTCTCGGCTGTCTTGTTCAAATCAGCAATATGATGTACACGCTTGTAATCCTCCAGTTCCGCCTCAATCATATCCAACTCGGCAGCCACCACGTCTATCCGGGTTGCCAAGAAATGCTCCGTTTGCAGGGCGATACGGTTCTTATCCAAGCCGGACCGGGTGTTGTATAAATCCAACAAGGTATTGATGATATCTATGGAACGCTCCGGACATGTGGTAGGCATAGACAACGTAATCACATTGGACTCCCGTCCCAAACGGGTCACATCAATACTTTTTATCAGTCCGTCAATAACTCCGATACGCGGGACAATTGTGGCACTATAACACGAACCTTGCTTAACGGTATCCGGCAGGAAGATATACATATTTCCGGCAATCGTAGCCACCGTACCCAATGCGTTCAGACGCAAGCGTTGTGATTTGAGCCCCATCTTAACACGCACCTTATAGCCATTTTTAGCCACTTTGACTTGGACTTTTACAAGATCCGTATTAGGTTTTTCCAATTCAGCCGTAAAGGTATGGTTCGGGTACTGAATCTTCCAGAAACGTTTTCCTTTTTTCTTATACAGCGTAGATAAATCCAATGTATCTACTACCTGTCCTATCAGGTCACGAGAAGTAAGAACGCGCACCTCATCGCTGGTGACCTTGTTGCCACCGAAGCCCATCACGTTAAGCATTTCTTCCTGATTAGACTTACTGTTTTGAGCCTGACGAATCATCAAGATGGCCTCTACATTGTATTTAGGAGCCGTACGTAAGAAGTACCAGCCACCTAATATCACGCAAACCGCAACACTGACGATGAACCACTTCCAGTGTGCAATGCCCCACTTAATTATTTCTTTGATATCCATAGATGCAGTATTATTTAGCGTGTAACGGTGCTATATAAACCATATCTCCCTTTTGCAAATAGTAGCACGGCGACGAGAAAATCTCGTCGGTCAAAAGGTTGATATGATACCGTTGTGTTTTTCCCTGACTGCGACGTTGCACAACAACGTCCTTACATTTGGCATTTTTTGTAATTCCTCCTACACGTCCCAAAGCCTCTGCAAAGGCAATCGGCTGGGTTGCCCTGATACAAGACGGATTGACCACCTCACCCAGAAATGTAATCACGGCATTATCTATTGTCAAGCGCACGATAGGTTCGCGCACAGGACCTTGAGCCATTTCGGTCAAGGTTTTAATGGCCTCATCGGTAGTAAGCCCCGCCAACTTGACACGTCCCAACACCGGCATTTCAACCATTCCGTTCTCATCCACCTCATAATGGGTTCCGGCACTATTGTATGGAGCCACCACCTCCGGATTGACCGAAGAAAAAGTTATCAGAAGAATATCACCTGTTTCGATAGTATATTTGGGCAATACACCAACATTGGCGGTGGCATCATGTCCCGCAAAAAGCGTCATCTGACGGGGTGAAGCACACCCCGTCAGAAGACCTATTGCTACTATCACTAATAGAAACTGTTTACGCATACTTATTTACAATAGGGATTACCCTGTGCGTTATACCAATATTTATTGTAACGAATCATAAAGCGACCGTTGAGGATAAATTTACCGTCTACGTCCTCTGTTGCCTCAATCTCCTCGTTTTCGGAAGGAACCTGGCAAACGAACTCACCTCTACTAAATCTGAATTCGATGGTTGTTTTGGAGCCATCATCTTTGACAAATTTAGCAATCTTGCCGGTAACCATTACCTTATCGCCGTGAGTTATCAAAGCAGGGATATAGCATTTATATGCCTGCAAGTCGCCAAACGTACTCTCTTGGTCATCAGTCATAAACCATGTAGCCGTATCGTTTTTGGTTTGGAAATCAACTTTGGCAATATAGCCGACAACGGTATAATCTCCCGGAGTTTCAACCGTTTGACCGGGATCTGCCTTCAAAGCCATACCGATTTCCATAGCTTGAGCCACAGAGACAGCACCCTGCTTTTCCTCAACACACTGGATATCGCGATAGTGTTGCTCCGTACCCGTCAGACGATAAATTTGTCCTTTCTCAATCTCTGCCACATCATTGAATAATTTAATATTACCATACAGCAACACCTCATTACCTTTGGCAATAGAGTCCATACCTTGTTCGAAGCAAAAATACGACTGAACAATACCCTTAGAAGCCTTGGGATCGTCATTGATGTAGAAATTGCGTTGCGACATATTATAGTCCGATGTTGTAGGTTTGCTAACCACCCAGCCACGTACATACACCTTGATTGGACTCACTTCCGTTCCCAAACTTTTGGCATAGCTCAATGCCTGTTCGCAGGTGATGGTATCGCCTTCGTTGGGCTGATAAGGAACATCGTCATCCAAGTTGGCAATATCTGATGCCTCACCGTATTCGTCCAACCAAATAGCAGGCAACTCATACAAACCGTCAATGCGATAATGGTTTTCTCCTGCCGTAAACGTGGCTACAACCTTATATTGATTCCAACTCTCACCTTTACCGGCATAAGTAAACTGAACCGAGCCATTGATCGGAGTAGCAGGCTCTCCGTCTATATGACTGCTTTCAGCATACAAGGAATAAGAGCCGTTAATACCTTTTTCCTTAGAAGATACAATGCCAAGATGAATGGCATTATTGATATCGTAATCTTCCGTGCGAGTCAGCACAACATCAAAATGATATTTGTTATCGGCAGCTTCACCCACGATAGCACCGTAGCCGTATGGGAATACGGTCGTAAGGTCTGTCATTTGCAATTTGCCGCTTACTTCTACAAAATAGCCGGATGTAGTTTCATATTTTTTATCTTGGGCATAATAAGTCAAACCATCGGCAAATAACAGCACCGTATCACCTACTCCGCAAGGGATTTCTTCTGCATTTTTCCACTTAGTACCATTCTTATCTTTGTAGATTTTATAACCTTCCAATTCTAACTCCGGTTGATCTATATCGCTTAACCACATCATTGCATAGCCGGGCCATGTCGTGCCATAATTTTGGTCTTTAATCACACCCTTGATGAAATGCGATTTATTCATCAACAGTTCTCCTTTTTCGTTGCGAGTACTATCTCGAATCACGACTATAGCTTCAGCCACCGTCAGAGTGTCAGGTGTCCAAGGTGTAGCCTTGCCCGTAATTTCAACAAAATAGCCGGATGTAGTCTCGTAGATTTTATTTTGGGCATAATAGTCCAAACCATCGGCAAATAGCAGCACCGTATCACCTGCCCCGCAAGGAATATCACTTTTGTTTTGCCACTTGGTACCCTTAGCATCTTTATAGATTTTGTACCCTTCCAATTGGAGAGCATCATTATCTATATCCAGTAACCACATCATTGCATAACCAGGCCATGTCGTGCCATAGTTTTCATCTCTTACTATACCCTTTATATAATGCGTCTTGTTCTTGAGAGGACTATTGTCATCTATCAGTTGAATTGCTTCAGATACACTCAATGTATCAGGAGTCCATTCAGCAGGTTTAATAGTCTCTACAGCCTTAAACAAAGTAAGACGTTTGTATGTAGAGGGAGCATATGTGGTTTGTTTGCCAAAATAGCGAAAACGCTCTTGACCTTTGGTGGAATTATACACGAAGAAAGTACCATCGCATTTTATTTCTATAGAATCCGGTGTGCCAAAAAAAATCGTATGAGCTGCGGCAACATCTCCCATCTTCAAACTATTCTCTCCACTCGTGCCAAACATATATTTGCCGGAAACCATTCTCTTGAATGAAACACCGCCAGCCATTGCAGCAAATTCTACCACATAATCATCCAGTGCATCGGACTCAATGGTATCATTCGCCGGAATTGAAACTGGTTGATAATCTTGAGATGCATCCATACCATTAAATACATACGCTGTGCCACTGGCATTGTATGCAATCAAATACTGACCACTCCAATCCTGAGGAGCCGAAGTCACCTTAGCAAATTTGCTCGCACTCAGTGTCAAAGCCGCCAAAAGGGCGAAAAACATTACAAATAGTTTTCTCATACAAAATAGAATTTATTGGTTTATAATTATTGACTTATTCTACACACTCACCTGCCATATTAAACAGATGTCCGTTGTGTAGAATAAGAACTTTATTGTTCAACATCACCTTATGGAGACGAACGCTTTGGAAGAGTTCCCTCAAACCGGTATATGAAATATGTGTAACGGTAGCACCTACCACTTCCAAAGTCACGTTACCTGCTTTGGAAATGTATTTTTGCAACTTACCAACTACCTGAACATAATCGCCTTTGGTCAAAGCACGATCTACGGTTGGTCTATACACTTTTAAGTCCGACCGAC
>JAKSMY010000060.1 GCA_024400275.1 Paludibacteraceae bacterium
GATGGATGCCTACAAGGGTCGTATCAATTCAATCGATTTCTTACGAAAATAATAGTCGCGGGTCTCTCGCGGGTCTCTCGCAGGTCAGCCTTGTTTTTACAAACTTACAAATTGTTACCCAATCGGGTATTTTTGTGACAAAATGTTATTCTGCATTTAGTGCCGCATCGTTCGTTCACCCTTGCTTCATCGTTCGTTCATTGGTGCTTTACCGCTTAGTAGCAAAATGTCACAAAAAGCGCCCAAAATAATGACATTTGCCACAAGCCTAATCGTGGCTACTAAAAACGACAAAATGACAAAACGACACTGGCATTTTGTCGTTTTGTCATTCTAAAGCGTCATTTTTTTTAGGGAAAGGCACTTTTTGCAAATGAAATGGGCAAAATGCCCATTTGCCCATTTCGTGTAAATTATTCATTTATTGATTGTTAGATGCTATTTTTATAAAATGGGCATGCCCATTTCATTTTCGCTTTCACTTCCTCACCCGCAATGTGTGAGGAAAGTGTATGTGAGATAAATAATTTAACAAGGCATTTTTATTACCTCTATTCCATAATTACGCACAGCATTTACTATATAACGCAAGATTCTATTTGTGCGGTTTGTATATATAACTAGACTTGGGCTAAGAGCAAGAATATCTCGAAGTATCTCGGATTTACGTTCTCCAGCAGCATACCGATGTACGAAAGTTTTGCCTATTTTGTTAACAATGTCTTTTCCATCCTTACGTGGCAGGTCAAAGAAATTGATTTCTGCGTCCAAATCGGTTGTGACAATAGATTGTATGCACGCTTCAAGTTCTTCTTGTGTGTTTGGGCAATGTCCCAGAATTACTATGTATTTTTTACTTTCCATATTATTAGCCAATAATCTTTCGTTTGAATTTGATTAATCTAGTTTTCCATCGAGGAGTAAGAAGACCAAGTAACTTTCCTTTCCACCCGCCATTTCCACTCCAAGAATGTAGGCCTTTATGTTCACAATAAGTCTTGTTAGAATGGACATTTTCTCCAGTAGTTAGTACAGGACAAAAATATTCAACAGGAAATACATGCAATTCTCCAAAGTCTTTTTCCTTTCCATCAGGAATAAAACCTTTGGCTTCAAGTAGGTCAGAGAAATAACTTGTATTCGGCGTCAAGTCCAAACTTCCATCAGTCAAAATAAAATGTCGTGTATTATAAGTGCTTATCATTTCGCTAACCCATATGCCACGAGGCTCACTTGCAATCACTCCCATCATAATGGGTTTTCTCTTAGAACCTTCATAACCGGCAAATGCTGAATGAATGAGCAAGTCGTCGAAAGGTTTATAGACTTCAAAATCCACATCCATATACAAACCGCCAAATTTCTCCAAAGCCCATAGACGCACATAATCACTAACAAAAGCATATTTCTCCATTTTATATGCCTCTTTGACATAAGAAGGAGAAGATTGTATGTCAAAGGAATCCTCATTCCATAATTTATATTGCCACGTTGGCATATAGTGATGCCACGACGCAAGACAATCTTGCACTAACTGCGACATTTCGTTTTTTCCGAACCAACAATAATGAATGATACGTGGAATCATAGTTTTAAAAGTAGATTATTGAATTTGCGTTTGAACATATTTTGCCAAAAGATACGTGTAGGTTGGGTGTCCAATTTGTTCCCAAAATAAAGCACATCTGCTAATCTATATTGTCGCAACCATTCAAAAAATAAACTTGGGTGACGAAGACATTCTGTAAATGCATTTATTTCATCAAAAGCCACATATTTAATCGGTTTAACAGAAATAGAATTTATATCAATATGTCCTTCAATAGTTGATTTTGCCCATAAATAAGGTAAATTAATACCTTCTAAAAGGTGATTATAATTATACATCCCAGTTCTCCAATTTACCTCTAAGAAAAAGACTTTACCATCTTTATCTTGAATAAATTCTGCATCAAAAATACCATTGTAGTGCGCTTTTTGTATCAATTGTGAGAGACTATATCGAAGTTGTTCATTGGTACATGGCTCAAAATACATAAGATGGCCTATTTTATCTTCTTTCCGTTTCCATGTTTTTACATGTGTAAAGAAAATATCTTGTCCGCCATTAATAGAAAACCCTTTAAGATCCACTTCACACACGCCTTCAATATATTCCTCTACTATTACTGATTCTGCTTCAATCTTTTGATAGGCATTTTGTAAATCTTGTTCATTAAAACATACAATCATGTCGCTCTTCCAACTCGGAATGTAAGAACTGATTGTTTTTGTAATAATCGGGTATGGGATGCCATGGTTTATTGTTCCTTTTTTGACTACCTTATATTGTGGTACACGAATACCACACTTGGCGGCTAATTCACATTGAAAAGTCTTGTCTAGTAGTTTATTTAATGCGCCTTGTGAACCGGCATTATAGACATAAAATTTTTCTTTCAATTCATCATAATGTAAATCACAAAAAGATTCATGATATTCCCATGTGTAAAAAATGAATGGTTTACATGGCTCATTGCCATATTTTTCCATAAGAACCCTATAAATATCTTCGTTGTTTTGTACGATGTCTACAGAGTCAACATATCTACTTTTATATAAAGCGGCATGATGATTGGGAGACCATTCTCCAAGCACATGGGTTTTAATACCAAATTCACCAAGACTGCGGATAATACCTAAGGCATTAACTGCATCCCCACCAATAACAATGAATTTATGTTTCTTTATATCGTCCATGTCAGTCATTTTCTTTTCCATAATTGCGAATCATTTTCTTAAGTATTACTAACTTTGAAATAATCCAACTTAATAGATTGTTCTGCCTATGAATATCAACGACCGTTACTCCTTTGTAAGAATTAAGGGTGTGCATTCCATCAACCAGCAACCCAAAAGGAGGTCTAATTTGACGCAAAGGGTTAATAGACCAGACTTCATTGTTGTGTAATTCTTGAATCTCAATTGCTTGACCATAAGTATAGCCACTTACTTGGGTAGGAATATACACTTTCTGATTTATGGAAAATAATGCACCTGCTAATCGCATGTTTTGACGCTCGCTGTGGAGAGAGGTTAAATATTCGTAACGTTTAGCAGAACTATTCCACTGATAAATATCAAGAAAATGGTTGTTTTGATGCGCTGTAAAAAGCAAACTCTGCCCAAAGAAATCGTTAATATCCGTATCCCAAATAACATCATCACATAGCGTATCAACTTTGTTTAATAATTCCCGACCTTGTGCATCGTGAAGAAGTTCGTATAAGTATAATTTTCCGCTATGGGCAGACTCCGGATAAACAAAAATCTTACCATCTCGTCTAATAATGTTTGGAAAACTAAGATGCCATGGCTCGTCCAATATTGGACAAACATCCGTTATGGTCATTGTTCGCCTATCAACTGTTAGTTTAGCAATAATACCTTTGGGATCGTTTGCCGGCATTGCTTCTACAAGTAGATAAATTGCTTCATTCGTGACATCAAGAACGAATGGGTCCGCAAACCAATATTGATTTTTGAATGGATTTTGTATAGAGATGAAATGAACTTTTTCACCTGCAACAATTTCCTCTAAACTTTCTTGAAGGAATGCTAAATCCCATCGAGAAGAAACAAGTTGATTAATAAATTTCATATGTCACATATTTGGATTAAAAAATCTTCTACTATGGACATAAAAAAGCAGGTCCGAATTTCTCGTCCTGCAGTTCTCGGCCCTAGGAATTGCCTTCTACGATCAGAACAAGCAACTCAGAACCTGCGGGTATGTATATACGCACACACGTACGCCTATAAATAATTTAGGTGTAGCGTATGTAATAAATACACACTTACAGCGATTCATCATTACTTCGTCTCGGATCGCATCTAAATTTCCTAGGTTTAGAACTGCCAAGATTCGAAGCGTAACAAACGCTTACTTTTTATTATGTCTTTTGCAGGACTTTCACCTGCTGCCGAAATCACTTTTCCGGCTTCCGCCTATCCTTTTAGTCCGTAGGCGAGGGACTATCGTTCTTCTACTAATTTCTTTAGTTCTTCTAAAGATGCGACTTGATGAACCCGTCCGGCTTTCATATCTTCTATTGCTGCATCCAACTGCTTCTTAAATTCTTCACTCATATCACTCTCCTTTCTTTCCAAATAAATCTACATGAGTGCCTGTGTCGGTTAATAACAATGTTAATTGACGATTATCTTGACGCCAAATTAATAGCCAATCATCTTCAATATGACATTCCCATAAACCGGCATAACGACCTGTCAGTTGATGAGGGAAAAAAGATGCAGGAAGACAACCATCCTCTACTAAAATAGCGACTACATCCCATAAATCATCAATGCGTTTGCCGCGCATTTTGCATACTTTAATAGAATGTTCAAATTGAGTGGTGGTATCTACGCTATACATTACTTAAACTTGTTTATCAACTCTGCTAAAGAAGAATAGTGATTAATGCGACCTGCTGCAATATCAGCCATCGCTTTCTCTAATCCACATACAGGTTGAGATACGACATTCGGCATCGTCGTCATTGTTACATGTTGCATAATAACCTCCTTTTTAAAACTTTTGCGCTGCAAAAGTACAACTTTTTTCTGATATACGCAAATTTTTTGCCAAAAATCGTTCTTCGCGAGGCGGGTTGGTTATATACAAAGAGGGCGTGCAGAATAACACGCCCTCTTTGTATGAAAAATAATCGGTAGCAATTACTTCTTGAAAATCTTCTTAATCCAACCGCAGATGCAGCAGCATTCTTTCTTCTCTGCTTTTGCTTCTGCCTTGGGAGCCTCAGCCTTAACTTCAGCCTTAGGAGCCTCAGCGGGGAGTTTCGGACCGGCAGCAACCAAAGCCTTACCTGCCTCGTTGGTCTCGTACTTAACGAAGTTCTTGATGAAACGAGAAGCCAGGTCTTTGGCTTTCTCGTCCCACATCTTAGCATCTGCATAGGTGTCACGAGGATCCAAGATAGCAGGATCAACGCCCGGCAGAGCGGTCGGAACTTCAAAGTCGAAGAACGGAATCTTCTTGGTCGGAGCAGACAGAATGCTACCGTCCAAAATAGCGTCAATGATACCACGTGTGTCGCGGATGGAGATACGTTTGCCCGTACCGTTCCAACCGGTATTAACGAGGTAAGCCTTGGCACCGGATTTCTCCATTTTCTTTACCAACTCCTCAGCATATTTGGTCGGATGCAACTCCAGGAATGCCTGGCCGAAGCAAGCCGAGAAAGTGGGAGTCGGCTCGGTGATACCACGCTCGGTACCTGCCAACTTAGCCGTGAAACCGCTCAGGAAATAGTACTTCGTCTGCTCAGGAGTCAGGATAGATACAGGAGGCAGTACGCCAAAGGCATCAGCGCTCAGGAAAATAACATTCTTGGCATCCGGACCGGCGGAGATAGGACGAACGATTTTCTCAATATGGTTGATAGGATAACTAACGCGGGTGTTCTCGGTTACGCTCTTGTCGTTGAAGTCAATCTTACCCTCTGCATCCACGGTAACGTTCTCCAGCAAAGCATTGCGGCGAATAGCGTTGTAGATGTCAGGCTCGGACTCCTTGTCCAGTTTGATAACCTTGGCATAGCAACCACCTTCGAGGTTGAAGACGCCCTTGTCATCCCATCCGTGCTCATCGTCACCGATAAGCAGACGCTTCGGGTCGGTGGAAAGGGTGGTCTTACCTGTACCGGACAGACCGAAGAAAATAGCGGTGTTCTTGCCTTCCATATCGGTGTTGGCAGAGCAGTGCATCGAAGCGATACCTTGCAACGGCAGGTAGTAGTTCTGCATGGAGAACATACCTTTCTTCATCTCACCACCGTACCAGGTGTTGATGATAACCTGCTCACGGCTGGTTGTATTGAAAGCCACGCAGGTGTCAGAGTGCAGACCCAGTTCCTCAAAGTTCTCTACGCGAGCCTTGGAAGCGTTGTAGATAACGAAGTTGGGCTCAAACTCAGCCAGTTCTTCCTCTGTCGGCTGGATGAACATATTCTTAATAAAGTGTGCCTGCCAAGCCACCTCAACGATGAAACGAACAGCGAGGTGAGTCTCCTTGTTAGCACCGCAGAAAGCGTCCACTACATAAAGGTCCTTGTTGCAGAGTTCCTTGATGGCGATTTCTTTCACCTTAGCCCAGATCTCTTCAGACATGGGGTGGTTATCGTTCTTATAACCTTCGGTAGTCCACCAAACATTGTTGTGACTCTGTGCATCGTCCACGATGTATTTGTCCTTAGGCGAACGGCCGGTGAAAACACCCGTCATTACATTCACTGCACCGAGTTCGGTGAGTTGACCTTTTTCATAACCTTCCAAAGCAGGGTTCATCTCTGCTTCAAATAACTCTTCATAAGAAGGGTTGTGAGCGATTACCTTACTACCGGTAATGCCATACTTGGCTAAATCAATTTCTTTCATTGCAGTATTATATTTAATAGTGTTATTTATTTTGCCTTCTTAAGCGGTTACAAAATTACAATAAATTTCTCAAATCTGCAAATTTTCTTTGTATTTTGTAAAGTCCACATTACAATTTGCAGAAAAACATGCTAAATAACATACTTTTTTATGAAAATATTTGCACAGATGTCAAAAAAGCAGTACTTTTGCACCGTGTTTTTCATGGTATTAGATTTAAGGTTAAGTAAAGATTGGGTTGTCGAGATGACAATCCTTCTTTTTTTTTGTTTATTTCGAATAATTTTTGTACCTTTGCAGCGTGAACTGAAAATGCATTGGCATGACTGATTTGCGTTACGAAAAAGAAGATTTGGAAACCGCCGTCCGTGTGATGAAGGAGGGTGGTATTATTCTATACCCCACGGACACGGTCTGGGGGATCGGTTGTGATGCCGCCAATGAGGAAGCGGTGCGTAAGATTTTTGCACTCAAGCGCCGTGAGGACAGCAAGTCAATGCTGTGTCTGCTGGAAGGTGCCGGTAAGTTGCAGGGTTATGTGGATGTGCCGGATGCTGCATGGCAGTTGTTGGAAGCCACGGCACCGGAGGAGGGCTTGGACCAACGCCCACTCACTATTATCTACCCGCACGCGCGTAATGTGGCGTCCTCGTTGATAGCCGAAGATGGCAGTATCGGTATTCGTATCACGGATGAACCGTTCTCCAAGGCATTGTGCGAGCGTCTGCACCACCCTGTGGTATCAACCAGTGCCAACATAAGTGGCGAGAAAACGGCACGTATGTTCTGCGAGATTAGTCCGGAGATAAAAAACGGCGTTGATTATATATGCCGTTTCCGCCGTAATGACAACACACCGCATAAACCCAGCGGTATCATCAAAGTGGGTCCTAACAACGAAATTGAGATTATACGATGACTTCCTATCGCAAAAAACAATTAGGGTATATCGCCGTAGATATTGTATCTTCGGTCGTGGTATGGCTATGTTTTTTGCTGTTCCGATGGCTGGTATATGAAGGGCGTGTGTTCGGTTGGGAGAGTGTGTTGGTACCGGCATTCGATTTCTACCGCCCGCTGGTGCTGTATCCGTTGGCCTGTTTAGTGATTCATTACCTGACCGGTTATTATGTGCAAGTATGTCGTAAGGATTGGGGCAAAGAACTGCTGACCACCTTAGTGAGTGCAACCATTATTGCGTTGGGGGCGTTCTTTGTCATTATCATTGATGATAAGGTGGATGATTACAGCCATTACCTGATGTCATTGTGGGTGCTGTGGGGGTTACAATTCGTGGTGTGTTATGTGCCTCGTTTGGCATTGACGCTGCATCATCGCTATCATACACAGAAAGATGAAGTGATTATCTTGGAACCTCACGAGGGGGAAGGAGAGACTGAATTGTACCGCCGTATCGCTGAGGCTTATCCGTCCGGCAAGTCTATTTATATCGTGCCGCGGGTGCTGGATATTGTGACCGGTGCCGCTCATATCACACAATTGGATGATAATCCGTATATTTGCATCTCCGACTCGCATATGTCGGATGCCCAACTGGCTATCAAGCGGGCAACGGATGTGGTGGTTTCTTTGGTGGCTATGGTTGTGCTATCCCCTTTATACGGAGTGTTGGCAGTGTTGGTTAAACGCAGTTCGGAGGGCCCTGTTTTCTATCGTCAGGAACGTGTGGGACTGTACGGAAGGACATTCTCTATCTGGAAATACCGCACGATGGTGGTGGACGCAGAGTCGTCCGTTCCGCAACTCAGTGAAGATAATGACCCGCGTGTCACTTCGGTGGGGCGTGTGCTACGCAAATATCGTTTGGATGAGTTACCACAGATGTGGAATGTGTTGAAAGGAGATATGTCCTTGGTGGGACCGCGTCCGGAACGGGCATACTTCATTCGCCAAATTGAACAAAAAGCCCCCTATTACTGCCTTATCTACAAAGTGCGTCCGGGCTTGACCAGTTGGGGCCCGATTAAGGTGGGCTATACCGATACGGTGGACAAAATGGTACAACGTCTCAACTACGATGTAGCCTATGTGGAGAACCAATCGTTGGCATTGGATATAAAGATTTTATTTTACACCTTTGGTGTGCTGATTGACGGAAAGGGTAAATAATGACATACGACGAAGCATTACAAAAGACAGAAACGATAGTGAGCGAGTTGGAACGGGCAGAAGCGATGCCTATGTCCGAATATCGTAAGAAAGCCGATGAGGCAAAGCAGTTATTGGATTTCTGTGAGAAGGAACTAAGTGGGTCGCTACGCGACGTTAAGAATGTTGAATAAGTCGCTGCGCGACGTTAGAGATGTGTAGACGTTATTCTTCCGAGAAGCGAACAAGGACATCCCTGTAGCAGGAGAATATCTTGGACTTACTAATCATTCCAAGGTATTTTTTTTGTTTATCTACCACGGGCAGATTCCATGCACCGGTGTCTTCAAATAATTCCATCACCTTCTCCATCGGCATATCTTGTGTGATAATGGCTTGTGGAGAGGTCATCAGTTGGTCCACGGTGAATCGGTCGTACAGACGGGGTTGGAACATGATATTACGCACCTCATCCAGCAGTAATATGCCTTTCAACCGTCCGCGTTTATCCACTACGGGGAAGATATTACGGTTGTTTTCGGCAATCACCTTAACCAATTCGCCCAGTTTTACCTCGGGACGTAGGGTGGTCAGGTCGTCTTCTAACACTTCCTCGATGTGCATTAGCGTCAGCACGCTGCGGTCTTTGTTATGGGTCAGCAATTCGCCTTTTTGTGCCAAGCGGCGGGCGTAGATATTGTGCGATTCAAAGATACGGATGGTCAGGTACGACACAATCGATACCATCATCAGCGGCATAAACAGGTGGTAGCCGCCGGTCAGTTCGGCAATAAGGAAAATACCGGTCAGCGGTGCAAACATCACACCGGACATAAGACCTGCCATACCAATAAGGACAAAATTAGTCTCCGATACATTCACTCCCACCGATTCCAGCAGGCGTGCCGTCAGTAAACCTACCAATGCACCAACGAACAAGGACGGTGCAAAGATACCACCCACACCGCCACCGCCGTTGGTGGCTACGGATGCAACCACTTTCAGCAAGATAATAGCAAATATATACACCAA
>JAKSMY010000061.1 GCA_024400275.1 Paludibacteraceae bacterium
AAGAAAGCGCAGACCTCGTGTTGCTTACTCGCAAGTTGAGGCCTTCGCATTACCTAATACATCAAATAAACAACAGGAAACCTACGCCGATATGATAAATCTGTTTGCACAAGACGTACAAACAAGGTACATCATACCCTAATAGGCATCTATTGGTTACTTTGGTTTTGATGTATTGTTTGAAAAGGTTGCGAAGCTTTCAACTTGCCAAACACAAAGCACATATAAATGCCGTCCGCGACTACTTCCACAAAGGAAAGCAGACGCTTTCAATATGTTTTGAATCCCACCGCGGTGAGTGTTGGCACACTCCGTTTTGACACTTCAAAACTCCCCAGCGCAGGAATTCAACTGCAAAATTACAACAAAAAATTGACATATACAAATAAAAAAACAAAAAAATATGCACAAATGTTTGCACATATCAAAAAAAAGTAGTACCTTTGCGCCGAGATTTAAGAACGTAGCTCTGTTGGTCATTCGAGTAGTGCAGAAGTCCCCGCCCGCGAAGACCTATCCGTTGAGAAGATACAACTACGCATTCTTGGGGCAAAAATAGTAGGTCGCAAATATGTGACCTACTTATTTTTTACTCCAAGTACCCGACTTATCTCGTCATACATTAAGTCTCCTACATTCAACTGAGTAATACAATATTGTACTTTTTCTTTATTGCTTCGTTTAATGCCAACTGTCATCTTAATGGATCCAATTCCGACACATTGATAACCCATGACAATCATTTTTTCAAACTGATTTTGATTCTTAGTATGAATTTTAGAACGAACAACAGATATTTTTTTAGCGTTGGTCAGTATTGCATCCAACTGAAGAACTGCCAATGTACTCAAGTAAGTCTTCGCTGCATGTTCTGCTGTTTCAATGATTGATATACGGCGAATATTGATATAATCCTGTAAGGAAAGATTATATTTTCGTTGAGTAGGATTAGCCTCTTTCCATTGATTATAAAAATTGAAGATAATCTGCTCTCTATTCTTAATGTCCTCAATGGAATCTCCTTGTGGAATAACTATTGCTTCGCTTGTCATATAATTATGTTTATTATCTCTCGCTGAGCACATGTCTTTGCAGGGTCATGCCCTGCGGGAGAGATTAATTTCCTTTTTCCTTATATCATTTTATTTGTTTCAATATCTCTTCGGGATTGATTCCCATTTGACTGATGGCACTCAAGTGGTTGCCCATTGACGAAAACGAACACCTGCCATAACTGTAATTGTTTAGTATATATTAGTATATCAAGGATTACATTCCCCCAAAATCGCAGCAAAGGTACAAAAAAATTTGGATATATGCAAATTATTTTGTACCTTTGCACACAATTATGGAACTTTTGCAAGATTTAAATCCGGCACAGCGCGAGGCTGTGGAGTATATAGACGGTCCTTCGCTCATCGTGGCGGGCGCGGGTTCGGGCAAGACGCGTGTGCTGACGTATAAGGTGGCGTACCTCTTGCAGCAGGGCATACAAGCCAACCAAATCCTCTGCCTGACGTTTACCAATAAAGCCGCGCGTGAGATGAAAGAGCGTATTCAGCAACTCGTCTCTCCCGAGGCTGCCCATTATCTGTGGATGGGCACGTTCCACAGCATAGCGGCGCGTATCTTGCGCCAAGAGGCGGATAAACTGGGCTTTACACGCGATTTCTCCATCTATGATACACCGGATACCAAGTCGGTGCTTAAAGCCATCTGCAAGGAAAAAGGGCTGGACGACAAAATATACAAGCCCAATATATTGCTCGCCAAAATATCTGACGCTAAAAACCACTTGGAAACAGCCGACGAATACGCCATGTCGCAGCAGCACGCCAAAGACGACCGTTACGACCGCCTATACGAGATGGCATGGGTATATAAGCAATACGAATTGCGACTGCGTGCCGCCAATGCAATGGACTTCGACGACCTGTTGATGAACCTCTGCCTGCTGCTCAAAAACAACCACGAGGCACGCACTTTCTACCAAAAAGTGTTCCGCTATATCTTAGTGGACGAGTACCAAGATACCAACTATGTTCAGTATCAATTGGTTAAGATGTTGGCAGAGCCCGAAAACTACGTCTTTGTGGTGGGAGACGATGCCCAGTCGATTTACTCTTTCCGCGGGGCAGATATACGCAACATACTCTCGTTTCAACAGACGTACCCCACCGCTAAACTCTTTAAGTTAGAGCGTAATTATCGTTCCACGCAAACGATTGTTAAAGCCGCTAATTCGCTTATTCATCACAATGAAAACCAGATATATAAAGAGGTCTATTCGGAGAATGCCGAGGGGGAACGTTTGCAACTGACTTCGTACATGTCTGACCGTGACGAGGCAGCCGGTGTGGCACGAGAGATAAGGTTGACGGTTAACAATGCACGATGCACGGTGAGTTATGACGATTTTGCTGTCCTCTATCGCACCAACGCACAGTCGCGCGCTTTCGAGAATGAACTTCGGCGACTGAATATCCCGTACCGTATTTACGGGGGCACGTCGTTCTACCAGCGCAAGGAGATAAAAGATGCTATCGGTTATTTCCGTATGGCAGCCAATCCGAAAGATACAGAAGCACTGCTGCGTGTCGTTAACTTTCCGGCTCGCGGTATAGGTGATGTGACACTCAAAAAAATAAGTGAACGCAGTATATTGCAGAATATCAGCATGATGGACGTTATTTCTGACCCCGCCGGAACGGGGTTGGAGGTTAGTGCAGGTATTCAAAATAAATTACAGGCTTTTGCAGCCATCGTCGCTTTGTTCCAAGAGTCTCTGGACACGATGAATGCGTATGATTTTGCCGACTTGGTGTTGCATCGTTCCGGTATTATGACGGCTGCCGCTGCCGACACTACGCCTGAGGGCATTGACCGCAAGGAAAACTTGGACGAACTGCTGGCGGGTATTCATGAGTTTGTGGATCAGCGTGCAGACGAGGGGATAGATTTTACTCCCATTCAGGATTTTTTGGCAGAGGTGTCGCTGTTGACCGACCAAGACGAGAACCTGACCGACCACACTTCGCGTGTCACTCTGATGACCGTACATGCTGCCAAAGGCTTGGAGTTCCCTTATGTGTATATAGTGGGTTTGGAGGAAAACCTGTTCCCCTCGCAGTTCTGCGATTCGCCGCGTGAAATAGAGGAGGAAAGGCGTTTGCTCTATGTCGCCGTCACACGCGCCATGCAACATTGTTCGCTCTCGTATGCTCGTCAGCGTTTCCGCAACGGACAGGTCAACTTTGCCTCGCCGTCCCGTTTCCTAAAAGATATTGACCGCCAGTTCGTGCAAACCGCAATGGGCAGTCTATCGACATCGTCTGTCCCCACATGGTCTGCCCATTCGTCATGGGGGGCATCTCAACCCGCTAAACCTGCTCAACCCGCTAAACCTGCTCAACCCGCTAAACCTGCTCAACTCGTTCAACCTGCTAAACTTGCTCAACCTGCTCAACCTGCTAAACCTGCTCAACTCGCTCAACCTGCTCAATTTGTTGCCGGCGAACGTGTCTCGCACCGCGTTTTCGGTAAGGGTACGGTGCAACGTGTCTATCGCGAGAACGATAACGACAAGATAGATATTCTTTTTGACGGTCCGGGCAAGAAAACGCTCCTTCTCACTTACGCCAAATTAGAGAAAATAGAGTAAATATCCCACTGCTCCGGCGGCGAGGATAAGCAGAATGGGGTGACCGATTATTTCGGTTGCCTTATTTCTTTTGAATAGCGGCAGTAGCATGCACGCGAAAACGACTCCGAAAATAACCCAACTCGTCCGGTCAATAAACGTACTTGGCGTGAACAGCACGTATGCCGCGTGAGCCACCAACAAAACCACCAGAATACGAATGATACGCATAGAGACTTGGAAAGTACGATTATCCTGATAACGGTTACTGATATTGTCGTATATCCGGCAGATAATCAGCATAATAACCAGACTGGGCAGCACAATAGCCAAGGTGGCAAGCACACTTCCCCACACACCGCCCATCGTGTAGCCTACATACGTGGCACAGTTGATGCCGATAGGTCCCGGCGTTACTTGACTGATACCGACTATATCTACAAACTCCGTCTCGGTCATCCATCCGCGTGCCAATACCTCACCCTGAATAAGCGAGATAACAGCCATACCACCTCCGAAACCGAGCAGTCCGGCTTTGATAAAGACCCATATAAGTTGGAGATAAAGCATGTTTAACAGGTTTAACAGGTTTAGCAAGTTTAGCAGGTTTAGATACGCTTTGCAAGGCGTATGACTGTGGCGGCAATAAGTGCCACAACGGCAGGACGAACGCCCTTAAAGATGGCTTCTACTGTCGGATTGTCCTTTATTTCCTTGAAGAACATCGCAATCAGCAAGATAATGACAAAAGACGGCAATACCGCACCTAATACACACGCTACCGTACCTTTCCAGCCTGCTATGCGGTGACCGATAAAAATGGCACTGTTGACGGCTATCAGTCCCGGAGCCGCCTGCGCCAGGGCAATCATATTGACAAACTCTTCCCCCTTTAACCAATGGTGCTTATTGACAACTTCTTCCTCAATATACGGCAACATGGCATAACCTCCACCGATAGTGAAAGTGCCAATCTTGAGATATGTCCAAAATAATTTAAAAAACATTTATTTAAGAAATAAGGACGCTTCGCTACAGACTGTAGCAGGCAAAGCCTGCGTCCTCTAAACTATAGGCAGCAGAGCTGCCGTCCTCTAAACTTTCTCTTTGAGTTGCTGTTTGATGAATTTCGCCATCATGTTGATGGCGGCGTTGTTGTGTCCGCCTTGCGGAATAATCACATTGGCGTAGCGTTTGCACGGCTCAATAAACTGCTCATGCATAGGTTTGAGCACTTTCTGATAGCGTTCAATAACGGTTTCTACCGTGCGCCCACGTTCCACGATGTCACGTTTGATAACGCGAATGAGGCGGTCGTCACCGTCGGCATCTACAAACACTTTCAGGTCCAACTGTTCCCGTAAATCAGGGTCATGCAGCACCATAATACCTTCCACGATAACAATCTCGGTCGGCTCTACGTGTACAGTCTCTTTTTGGCGGCTACTGGTGATGTAGTCGTAGATGGGTTGTTCTACGGAATGTCCTTCTTTTAGTTCGCGCAAGTGTTGTTCCAGCAGCGACCACTCGAATGCGTCGGGGTGGTCAAAATTGATTTTCTGACGTTCCTCGGCAGGGACGTTGGACGAATCATTGTAGTACGAATCTAAGGGGATAACCGTTACTTCGCCTTTGGGAAGGCGTTCAATCAGTTTTCTGACCACCGTTGTTTTACCCGAGCCGGTGCCGCCCGCAATACCGATAATAAACATGGAGAAGGTTGAATGTTCGTTTTCGGACTGCAAAGGTACAAATTTTTTTGCATATATCAAAATTTTTTTGTAATTTTGCGAGAGAAATGAAAAATAACTTATAGTCGAGAGCAATAAATCATTGGTTTTAATATGAAGAACATAATGTTCGTGCATTTCCAAGATGTAGGTGTGGCAGGTCGTATTGTTCACTTGCAACCTGTAACATGGCAGGACGGGTGGCCGGTGATGGGCAATCATGGCGAACCGGTAATGGGAAACGGCAAGGGGGACTGGTGGTCAGTAGAGTGACAGAGGTGTCTTTTTCAAAGGAAATGCAACTTTTGCAATGTTTGAATACGTCTAATGGGCAAAATAGGACAAATAATGAAAAAGATTTTGGTACTTATGCTTATGGCAGCGATGACTATAACTCTCAGCGCACAAACCATAGACGGCATGGTGTTGGATGAACAGAACACCCCATTGTCGTATGTAACAATTTCTGTTCTAACTCTCGATTCCGGTCTTGTTGCCGGCACGATTACTGATGAGCAAGGGCATTATTCCTTAACCATTGGTAAGGGTTCGTATATTATTCAAGCATCTTTTGTAGGATATGCCACTTGCACCCGTGAGGTGGTAGTGGATAAGCATATTCATTTAGATGCTTTTCACATGGCAGAGGAAGCAGCCAAGTTGCAAGATGTGGTGGTGGAAGCCAAACGCCCTCTTATAGAGCGACAGATGGATAAATTGGTGATGAACGTGTCGCAATCCACTTTCGCCATCGGGCATAGCGGACAAGACATCTTACGTAAAGCACCCGGTGTGAATATCGACAAAGACGGCAACGTAACCGTCAACGGCAAATCCGTGGAGATATACATAGACGGTCGCCCTTCGTACATGAGTGGCGAACAACTGAAAGGACTTTTAATGGGGACCGATGCTTCCACTATTGAGAAACTTGAAATCATCACCAATCCATCGAGTAAATACGATGCTGCCGGACAGGGAGGTATCATTGATATTAAACTCAAAAAGAATAAATCTAAAGGTCTTAACGGCACTATTTCCGGCAACTACTCAGGCATGTATTGGAGGAACGTGAAGACTTATGTCAACAACGATATGTTGTCCTTGACACTGAATTATCGTGGTGCTAAGACATATACGGCATTGGCACTTACGCAGGTGTATGCCAACCAGAATTGGGATATGAACATCCACTCGGAGCAACCTATGACGATAGGCGAACAGACCCATCAGCAGTATTTACATACGCACTCCAACACGGATATGGCATTTCAGTATTACAATTTGCGATTGAGTAATGACTTTTACATAGATAACAAGAATACCCTTGGTTTTATTCTCAATGTACCTATCATGAAAATAGATAACAAGATAAGTCATCCTGAACGCAATCGCTCCCTTGTTACATGGAACAACGATACCTTGCAGAACGTGTCCTCCACGGGTGGTAAAACCAATTACAGCCCTCAGCACGCTGCCAATCTTAACTATACACATGTGTTCAACGATAGCCTAAGTCGGGAACTGACCACCAATCTCGATTATAACCGTTTCTCTACACATAATACTGACCAACAGCAGAACGACATTGTCACCAATTTGCTGCCTACCCAACCCGTGCAGACCTTGCAGATCAACACGCAACAAATAGTGGATATCTATTCTGCCAAGGTGGATTTTCAAACGGCTTTTTGGAGAACGGGCATGTTGGAAGCTGGCGCTAAATGGGTGATGTCCAATACCTTTAATAACATGACCACAGACTCTATAACGAACCATTTTACCTCTACTCGCACTACACGATACGACTATTCGGAACAAGTGGGTGCTGTGTATATCTCTGCTGCCAAACAGTTTAATCAGCATTGGAATGCCAAAGTGGGACTGCGTGGTGAATTGACCTATGCCAAAGGGACTTTTTACCACGAAAATCATGATTCAATAGTGGGACAGAAACCCTATTTTAATCTCTTTCCAACCGCTTTTGTGGGTTATTCGCCCAAGGAACTATGGAATATGAACATCTCCTACACACGCCGTATCAAGCGTGCAAGTTATTACCAATTAAATCCTTTTGTGTCCTACTACGACGCTCACTCTTATGAATGTGGTAATCCTGATTTGCAGCCGGAATTTAACCACCAAGTAGATGTTAATTTCAGTTATAGCTGTTATGTGACACTTGGCTTTAATTTTGCACACACGGTTGCAATGCAGAATCAACGAGTTACCATGCAGGAGAATGGTGATTTAATGCGAACATGGGTCAATTTCGGCACATGTACTACGCACGGTGGCTTCCTCTCGCTGACGGAAATACCGATAGTGCCCAAGTTCAAACGAGATGAAAAGGGCGCGTATATGTACAATAATAAAGGTAAGCGCACCTTAGATGGTTCTTGGCTGGCTTTGACGTTGAATGCGAACTGCTATTATTTTATCAATCGTGCAGCCGATGATCTTATTTATGGGGTGCAACGCTCCTATTGGAGCAGTTTCTATGCCTGTCTGACAGCGTATCTGCCCAAAGACTGCCAATTATCCATAGATGGCAGTTATAGCGCACCTTGCCTAAATGGCTACACAGAGTGGGGAGGGGATTATGATATGAACTTAGCTTTCAAAAAACAATTCCTGCAAAAACGCTTGACTTTAACTTTTAAGGTGGATGACTTACTCTGCTCCAGCACATGGACGATGCGTCAAGTGGGCACAACAGAAGGATATTCCAGTGTAGTGACACAGCGTGCTAACCGCCATTGTGTGGGAATAGGACTGACGTATCTGTTCGGACAAGCACAATCGCATAAGTGGCGCAAGGTTGGAAACATGGACGAGACCGCACGACTGGGAAGTGGCGGAAATTTAGGTAAATAACAACAAAAGTTAAACCCACTAAACCTGCTACACCGTGCATTGTGCATTGTCAACCGTCAACCGTCATCATGTTAGCTATAGATTTTTATCTTTGATTTTTAGTTAGATTTCTGAGCGTAAGCGAAATCAATTAAAAGAATATTCTCCATTCTCAATTCTCATTTTTTAATTTTCCATTCAATAAGTTTGTTTATATCACTTTTTTTTGTATTTTTGCAGCCAAGAAATAAAATTATGACTTTATTATAATAACTTTATTATAAAATTAAACGCTATGCGTAGCCTTTTGTTTACACGGCCCCTCGACCCACAAAAACACCTCTTTATAGATTAAAAATCTATTTTGTGTCCAAATAGTTTGCGTATTCCAGATTTTTTTTGTATCTTTGCGCGTTTTTTATAAGATAATATGAAAATAGCGTTAATCGGATATGGCAAAATGGGGCACATGATAGAGCAGATTGCCCTGAGTCGCGGGCACGAAGTGGTGTGCCGCATAGATAAAGATAACCTTGCGGATTTTGACAGTCCCGCTTTCGCCTCTGCCGATGTGGCAATCGAGTTTACTACCCCTGCTACCGCCAAGGGTAATATTTTGCGCGCGTGGGAGCATGGTGTGCCCGTGGTGTGCGGGACAACAGGGTGGAACCCGGAGGAGTTGACGATGCACGATGCACAATGCACGATGGTGAAGGATGGTGGAGTACGTATTATGAAAGGAAATTGCACAATGCTCGTTTGGAAAAGTAATTTCTCCATTGGTGTGAATGTGCTCTTTGAATTGAATAAACAACTGGCGGCGCTGTTGGCTCCATATACCCAATACACCCCGTCCATCACGGAAGTACATCACATCCATAAATTGGACAAACCTTCCGGCACCGCCAAGACATTAGCGGATGATTTACAAACTTACAAATTTACAAATTTACAAATTGAGTCTATTCGCGAGGGTGAAGTAGCCGGTATTCATACCGTGACGTGGGACAGTCCCGAAGATACAATAGAAATTAAACATATTGCCAAAGGCCGCCAGGGATTTGCCTTGGGGGCCGTGCTGGCAGCGGAGGAAATCATATGAAAAGTTTTCAAGATAGAATAGCCGAAGTGCCCCGTAAGGGGTGGGTGGCAGCCGTTGTGTGGGGTGTGTTGTATGTGGCTTTTGTTGTTTGGGTAGCGTGGGGCGATTGGGCTTCGCTTGGTTGGCTGGCATTGCTGCCGGTAATCATAGATGCCTTTACGACTAAGTATATCAACTGGGGCTTTTGGCGCAAATACAAAGA
>JAKSMY010000062.1 GCA_024400275.1 Paludibacteraceae bacterium
GTACAAAAAAAATTTAATATATGCAAATAATTTTACATTTTGCATGAAAAATAGTCCATCTTCCATACTCCATCAGTGAGCAACGCGAACGGTCTATACTCTAAAAACTAAAAAAAATTTGCATATTTCATTTTTTTTCCGTACCTTTGCACGGTCTAATGAACGCAACAGAGGAACTGCCATCAATATGCAGATTACGATAGACACAGATTCGGGCTTTTGCTTTGGTGTCACCAGTGCCATCAAAAAAGCCGAAGAGGAACTGCAACGTGGGCCTCTATCCTGCTTGGGGGACATCGTTCATAACGGACAGGAAGTGGACCGTCTGGAGAAAGCCGGACTGACCACCATTGATTATCAACAATTGGAAAGTATTCATGGCGAACGTGTGCTATTGAGGGCACATGGCGAACCGCCGTCCACCTATCGTATTGCACGCAACAACGGCATTGAAATAATAGATGCCACATGCCCTGTGGTCAAGAAATTGCAGGAACGTATCCGTACCACGTATGAGCAGCACCCCAATGCACAAATCATTATTTTCGGCAAAGTGGGACATGCCGAAGTAATCGGTTTGGAGGGACAAACGGACAATACCGCCATCGTAATCGAAAGCATTGCCGACCTAAACAAGATTGATTTCAATCGGGATATATACTTGTTCTCACAAACCACCAAATCCGTTGACGAGTTCAATCGTATCGTAAATGCCATTCAGGCACAACGTGCCGCTTTGAAAATTCAGCCGTCCACCATATTTATTTACCACGACACCATCTGCCGCAACGTTGCCAATCGTGTAGATAAACTGACACAGTTTGCCAAACAACAAGATTGGGTGGTCTTTGTAGGAGGCAAGAAATCCAGTAATGCCAAGGTGCTGTTTGAGCATTGCCGGATGGCAAACGCCAACACGATTTTTGTGTCCTCTCCCGATGAACTGACGGCACTACCCATCTCACCATCAGCCCAAATAGGTATCTGCGGTGCTACCTCCACCCCACTGTGGCTAATGGAACAATGTAAGGAAAAACTTCTAAATATATACAACTATGCTTAACAAACTGACTAACCATCTGAGCAAAAAAACTCCATCGGCTCAAAACATTGAATCTGCTCCACAAGAGTATGCCATCAAAACTATCGGTGTGCTAACGTCCGGCGGAGATGCCCCGGGTATGAATGCCGCAGTGCGTGCCGTTACACGTGCCGCTATCGTTAACGGAATGCGTGTTAAAGCGATTTTCCGTGGCTACAAAGGACTGATTGATGGAGAAGTACAAGAATTTACCACACAAGATGTAAGCGGTATTATTCAACGAGGTGGAACGATTCTTAAATCGGCACGCTGCGAAGAGTTCAAAACACCCGAAGGACGTAAAAAAGCCTACGAAACCATTGTGCGCGAGAAAATAGATGCGCTGATTACTATCGGCGGAGACGGCACATTTACCGGTGCACGTGCTTT
The DNA here is from genome assembly GCA_024400275.1 of Paludibacteraceae bacterium. The sequence goes on from JAKSMY010000062.1 coordinate 1,472, forward strand.
GGCGCAGGAGTTTAACATTACCGTGATTGGCGTTCCTGCCACAATAGATAATGACCTGTGGGGCACCGACTCCACCATCGGTTACGACACGGCTCTCAACACCATCATGGACTGCGTAGATAAACTGCGCGACACCGGCACCAGCCACGAACGTGTCTTCGTGGTGGAGGTTATGGGTCGCGATGCCGGATTCCTCACTCTGAACGCCGCTATTGCTTCCGGTGCCGAAGCCGCCATCATTCCCGAACGGGCTACCGTCAAAGAACAGATAGAAGAGGCACTGGGACAAGGACGACGCAAACACAAGAACTCAGCCATTGTGCTGGTTCAAGAGCACGCCATAGAAGGCGGGGCACATGCCGTGGCTGAACTGATAGAGAAAGCACACCCCGATTATGGCACACGCGTTACTATACTCGGCCACCTGCAACGTGGCGGCTCACCTACGGCATCGGACCGTATTCTGGCTTCACGCTTGGGCTGCCATGCCGTGTTGGCTTTATTGGACGAGCAACGCAGCATAATGATTGGTATGCAAAACGGCAACATAGCCTACGTACCGCTTACACAAGCCATCAAACAAAAGAAGGACATTGGCACCGACCGGTGGAACGCCCTTCATACGTTAAGTATCTAAACGGCTGTTAATCCGTATAGTTATCAAAATAACCTTGTACCCACACCACGGGCGTGCCTTTATCGCCACTGCCGCTGGTCAGGTCGCACAAGGAACCGATTAGGTCAGTTAGCTGACGGGGAGTTGTTCCCTCCGATGCCATCTGACCTTTTAAGTTGGCACCCTTGCTGCGTATCTTGTTGCTGATAGCCTGCTTTAAGGCATCTCCTTGCAGGTCGGCAAAGTCGTTGTCGGCAAGGTATTTGAGTTTGAGTTCATTCGGTGTACCTTGCAACCCGTCTGTATGACTGGGAGACACCACCGGATCGGCCAGCTCCCAAATCTTACCTTGCGGGTCCTTGAAAGCACCGTCGCCATACACCATCACCTCCACTTTTTTGCCCGTAGCCTCAAGAATACGCTGCTGAATGGCATAAAGCATATCCGGACACGGATGAGGGAAGAGCTTGATACGGTCCTCTGTGGCTTTGTTGGAACCTAATAAACCATATTGCTCATGATAACCGCTGCCATTATGCGAAGCCGTCAGTATATCGTCCAAACCATATACAATGGCGGCACCCTGCTCCTTCAGCACCCGTTTGGTATGCTGACGCGTGTGAATATCACAACATAGCACAGCATCGGTATATTTCAGTATGGCTTGAGGACGGTTGGCAAAGATTATCTCCACCTCGGTGCCGCATTCACGAACCAAATCACCGTAATACCATATATAATCCACACCGGTAAAGGGGTGAACCGAAGCCCCGAATTTAGCCCTGAAATCGGCTTCTGTCAATACATCGGAATAGGGATTAACACCGGCAGCCTCTATGCGGTCTATATCAACCAACTCATTTCCTACCTCGTCGGAAGGATAGGAAAGCATTAGGACTATTTTCTTAGCACCTTTGGCTATACCGCGCAGACAGATAGCAAAACGATTTCGGGACAAGATGGGGAAAATAACTCCCACCGTCTTGTCGCCGAATTTACTTTGTATATCAGCCGCCACATCATCTACGGTGGCATAATTACCTTGCGAACGCGCCACTACAGACTCCGTAATGGCTATCACGTCCCTGTCGTGAACGGACAGATGTTCGCTTTGGGCGGCTTGGAGCACACTGTCTGACACAATGTGCACCAAGTCGTCTCCCTCGCGAATAATAGGGCATCTTACTCCTCGAGCAACTGTGCCTATATATCTTGTCTCGGACATTTATTTAAAGTAACGGTTGAAGAGACCTTCAAATCCTTTGCCGTGACGAGCCTCATCTTTTGCCATTTCATGCACCGTGTCATGAATAGCATCTAAGTTCAACTCTTTAGCACGCTTGGCAATAGCCAATTTACCTTCACAAGCACCGGCTTCCGCCATCATACGTTTTTGCAGGTTGGTCTTGGTATCCCACACTACCTCACCTAATAACTCAGCGAATTTGGCGCAGTGTTCGGCCTCCTCAAAAGCATAGCGTTTGAAAGCCTCTGCTATTTCAGGATATCCCTCACGGTCCGCTTGGCGGGACATAGCCAAATACATGCCAACCTCGGTAGCCTCACCCATGAAATGGGCATTCAAATCACTTTTCATCTGTTCATCGGTATCTTTTGCCACACCGACAACATGCTCACAGGCAAATTGAATCTTGCCTTCTCCAGCCACTTTCCATGTTACGACCTGTTTACATTGGGGGCAACGTTCAGGAGCCTCTTCTCCTTCAAATACAAAGCCACAAATGGGACAAACGAATTTCTTTTTCATAATAAATGATGTTTATTGATGATTACTCTTATTTAGTCTTGAAATTTGGCGCACAAGTACTCGCGATTTAGGCGGGCAATGTTAGCCAGCGAGACACTCTTGGGGCACTCGGCGGCACAAGCACCTGTGTTGGTGCAGTTACCGAATCCCAATTCGTCCATCTTGGCGACCATAGCTTTGGCACGTTGAGCAGCCTCTATCTTACCTTGTGGCAGCAATGCCAACTGGCTGACCTTGGCACTGACGAACAGCATGGCACTACCGTTCTTACAAGCCGCAGCGCACGCACCGCAACCGATACAACTGGCAGCGTCCATCGCCTCGTCTGCCACAGGCTTCGGAATAGCAATGGCGTTGGCATCAGGCACACCGCCCGTGTTCACGCTCACAAAGCCTCCGGCTTGCATAATCTTGTCGTATGCCTGACGGTCCACCATCAAGTCCTTGATAACAGGGAACGCACGGCTACGCCACGGCTCTACGGTAATGGTCTCGCCATCGTGGAAATGGCGCATGTGCAGTTGGCAGGTCGTGATAGCACTGTCAGGTCCGTGCGGGTGACCGTTCACATACATAGAGCACATACCGCAGATACCCTCGCGGCAATCGTGGTCGAAAGCGATGGGGTCTTTCTTCTCGGCAATAAGTTGCTCATTCAGGATATCAATCATCTCAAGGAAAGATGCCCCTTGGAAGATGTTTTTCAGTTCATAGGTCTCGAAATGACCTTGCGCCTTGGGTCCTGCTTGTCTCCAGACCCTTACCTTAATATTTATATAGCTATCCATTTTTTTGTTTAGTTTAAAGTTGAAAGTTTAAAGTTGAAAGAAGTTTAGTGTTTAGAGTTTAGTGTTTAGAGTTGTTGAAAAAGTATTTTAGTTGATAGTTGAAAAGTATTTATTTTTCAATTGCAGGCGTTTTGTCGAGCTGGTAACTACGTTGTAACCCTGAAATAAGTCGCGCTGTATCAGCAATTAAAACTTCAGTATTTTGTAAATCCAAATCAGTAATATATCCTAAATCTTGTGCAATCTCTAATTGGCTCATAGTTTCCATAAGCGAGCCGTATGCAATTTCTAAGAAATGTACTTTATCTTTTACTGAATAACGATTTATACCTTCTGCAATATTTGATGTTATAGATACCGAAGCCCTTCGGAGCTGATCACACATAGCATATTGTTCTTCTTTGGGGAACTTGCACAATAGGCGATAGACGGAACGGACTACCTCTTTTGCTTTGATATAAGCGACCAATTTTCTATATCCGAAGATTTCCATAAAAACTTTTAACTTTCCAACTTTATAAACTACTCTAAACTCTAAACTTCAAACTCTAAACTACAAAGCAAGCCAGCGGCTATGCTTTGTAATTACGCGTTTTTCTTTCCGTGAATTCATAATCCAACGGCTCCTTGATGAGTTCGGGTTCGCTGTCCTCGCCTGTGTATTTCCAGCAAGCCACATAACTGAACTTATCGTCCTGACGGAGAGCCTCGCCCTCTTCGGTCTGATACTCCTCGCGGAAGTGACCGCCGCAACTCTCCTCACGGTTGAGAGCGTCAATAGCCATCAAACGACCTATTTCAATAAAGTCGCTCAAACGAAGTGCTTTCTCCAATTCGTTGTTCAGACTATTGGCTTCGCCCGGGATATAGACATTGCTCCAGAACTCTTTCTTTATTTCGTCTATCTTGGCGATGGCAGTCTTCAGGCTCTCTGCCGTACGCCCCATACCGACGAAGTCCCACATGATAAGACCTAACTCCTTGTGAATACTATCCACGGAACGTTTACCCTGAATAGCCATCAGTTTGGCAATCTTATCGTTCACCTTCTTCTCTGCCTCGGCAAACTCGGGCAGGTCGGTACTCATACGGGGCACGCCAATCTGGTCACTCAGGTAGTTCTGAATGGTATAGGGCAATACGAAATAACCGTCTGCCAAACCTTGCATCAAGGCACTGGCACCCAGACGGTTGGCACCGTGGTCGGAGAAGTTGGCCTCACCGATACAGAACAAGCCCTTGACGGAGGTCTGCAACTCGTAATCCACCCATATACCACCCATCGTGTAGTGAATAGCAGGGAAAATCATCATCGGGTTCTCGTAAGGGTTCTCGTCCACGATTTTCTCGTACATCTGGAATAGGTTACCGTATTTCTGTGCAACGACATCTTTGCCCAAACGCTGAATAGCCTCACTGAAATCAAGGAATACAGCCAGACCGGTGTTGTTCACACCATAACCTTTGTCGCAACGCTCTTTGGCAGCACGAGAAGCCACGTCACGGGGTACGAGGTTACCGAATGCCGGATAACGACGCTCCAAGTAGTAATCACGGTCCTCTTCAGGTATATCACGACCTTTTATCTCGCCTGCTTGCAGACGTTTGGCATCTTCCAGTTTCTTGGGCACCCAGATACGTCCGTCGTTACGGAGCGACTCGGACATCAGGGTCAACTTACTTTGGAAATCGCCGTGTTTAGGAATACACGTCGGGTGAATCTGTGCGTAGCAGGGGTTAGCGAAATAGGCACCGTGGCGGTACATCTGCATAGCAGCCGAACCATTGGAAGCCATTGCGTTGGTACTCAGGAAGAACGTATTGCCATAACCGCCGGAAGCGATTACAACGGCATGACCGAAGAAACGCTCAATACGGCCGGTAACGAGGTTACGGGCAATAATACCACGTGCACGCTCTTCACCGTTAGCATCCTTAATCATGACAATGTCCAACATCTCATGACGGTTATACATCTTAACCTTGCCCTTACCAATCTGACGGCTCAAAGCACTGTAAGCACCGAGCAGCAGTTGTTGGCCGGTCTGACCTTTTGCATAGAAAGTACGGCTTACTTGTGCGCCACCGAAAGAACGGTTGTCCAATAATCCGCCGTATTCACGGGCAAAAGGAACACCCTGTGCCACACATTGATCGATAATATTGTTACTTACTTCTGCCAAACGATAGACGTTGGCTTCACGGGCACGGTAGTCACCGCCCTTGATGGTATCGTAGTAGAGACGATAAACACTGTCGCCGTCGTTCTGATAGTTCTTGGCTGCATTGATACCGCCCTGTGCAGCAATCGAGTGTGCACGACGGGGACTGTCCTGAATGCAGAAATTGAGTACATTAAAGCCCAGTTCTGCCAACGTAGCGGCAGCCGATGCACCGGCAAGACCCGTACCAACCACGATAACGTCCAAACGGCGTTTGTTGGCAGGGTTGACCAGTTTCTGATGGTCTTTATAGTTGGTCCATTTTTTCTCCAACGGACCTGCAGGTATCTTCGCCATCTCAGGCGTAATAACCTTTATATCTTGTTCTTTTTTCGTTGCCATAATCTTTTTAATTAGTTAATCATCATACCGATATTCACACCTAAGAAATAAACGACTACCACCATGAATAGACCTACGGCGAGGGTGGCGAAAACAACGCCAATCACTTTGATTCGTTTAAGCCAAATCAGGTTGCTCCAACCCAATGTTTGCAGGGCACTCCATACACCATGACTGAGGTGGAACCACAGAGCAACCAGCCAAACCATGTACAGCAGGCAGAAAACGATACCGCACCAGCCGCAGGTAAACAGTCCCTTAACGATGGCACTTCCGTCCTGCGGGTCAAACATAGACGTGTGAATACCTGTCAGTTCGGCAAACTGCATCTTCCACCAGAAATTAATCAGGTGCAGCAACAGGAAGCCAACCACGATGATACCCAGCACCAGCATGTTTTTAGATGCCCACTGTACACCCTCCTGACGAGCCTCGATAGCATAGCGGTCGTTGCCGCGTGCAGCACGGTTCTGGATAGTGAGGTAAATGGCATAGCAGAAATGCACCACCACGCCCAGTGCCAAAACAAGTGTACCGATAATAGCGTACCAATTGGCACCCAACATAGCACAAATCCAATTGTAGCCCTCCGTGCCGAATAAGTCATCAATGACAAGACACAGGTTCATCGAACCATGAAAGAGCAGAAAAAGGACCAGAAAGAGGCCGGTAATACTCATAATGAATTTACGGCCGATAGATGAATCTTTTAACCACATAATTTAATGAATGTTTATAATTTATTTATTATCAATTGCTTATATACATTTCAAATATCCTTAAACCATCATTTTCTCTTTATACTCGCGAATAATCTCTTCGGCAAGATAGAGGTCACTACGGCAGTGAAGGTCTCCCACACCATCGTTGATGAGTTGCATGGTCTCGGAGTTATAAAACATATCCATAGCCGCTGCCTCGTCTATACTCATCATCTTCGAGAGGGCAGCAATGATACGTGCATATTTCATTTGCAAAATAGTCTGTTTGCCTAAATCATTCATAACAGTTCCTCCGATACTAAAAAATGCAAATACCGGTCAATCAATTCCTGACGACGAATGCAAATCTGATTATTCGGTTCTTCCTTGACGAGCCTCTTTAGCGCATCTGCTTTGCTCATATCACCGGAAAAATAGAGATCTATTGTACGAAATACGCGATCGTTGGCAACACCTCCTATCACAATATCCCAATCGCTAACATCATCTCCCTTGCGACACGCCATCACAAAATCAAGCCATTCTTCATCATAGTGCAAAAAAGACTTAATCTTGCAGTTTTTATGTATAGCCTCATCTAAAAGATACTCATTCAAGACTGCGCTCTTTCCACGCAGACGAAAACGATTGGCATAAGTAATTGCCTGTTGACGCATTGTCGTGAGATAGAACCCTCGACCAAAATCCAAAAAATCACGCGAATAGCGCATATCTGGATGTTCAACCTTCAATGTGGAAGAGTGAAAAACTTTCATTCTGCAACTCCTTTCTCACGCATATAGTCCAACAAATCATTTATGAGATACTCCTTACCAAAAGTGTGCAATGTATCGTATGCAGGAATAATATATCCCGACAAGATTCCCACACTATTTAAACGGTTATACACCTCACGTTGTGACAAACCAAGCCGTTGGGCAAGATTACCTATGCAATAGGTCACAAAGTCGATTTGTTGAGCACTCATAAGGTTACATTTTATTGGTTAATCAAAAGCTTTGCTGTTTTGAGACTGCAAAGGTACTGCTTTTTTTTGACAAATGCAAACTTTCTGAATGAAAATGGAGATTTTTTTAGCAAGTTTAGGCTTCTTTTAGATATTCATCTAATATATATACATCACTCATAGTCTGCAATCCATAACGAGGATTTATCAGCATTTTATAGACCTTACTCCGATAAAACCTGTCAAGAGCCTGCTCTTCAGAAATATGCAACTCGTCGGCTATCAGCAATATGATACGGGCTATTTTTCGCCACAAAACATTAGTACGCATATTAGTCTTCTCCTTTTACTGTGTAACTGTTATCAAATACAAGACATTTAGCAATTATCTCCTGATTTCTGACACAAAGTTGGTGATTGGGTTTCTTGTACGCTAATTGGTCAAGAGCCATTGAGCCAGTAATACGCCCCATTTCATAATCCTCCACCGTATCAATCACTTGGTCATTAGC
>JAKSMY010000063.1 GCA_024400275.1 Paludibacteraceae bacterium
CCGCAATACGGAAATTCTGCCGTATCTTACGCAGATTAGCCAGTACAGCAATCACACCCATAAAAGCCATGTTGCGGTAATCCTGCAACAGGCGGCAACCCTCCTCGCGCATTTTATCTCCACCCAGACCGACAAACACAGCCCCTGCGTCCTCTTTTTTCAGAGCACGCATCAGATTGGAAGCATGTAAGTCGCCGGATGCTTCACCGGCAAGGAGAAAGTATTTCATTGGTTGACGGTTGACAATGCACAATGCACGATTATAGAGTTAGGCCAATAGCAGCAATCATATAGGGGAAAGCACCAATCAACACACCCTTACTCAAGTTCCACGTATCAGTCGTATAGAAAACAAAGATAAGTGCCAAATTAGGGAATACGCTTAGCATACACATCTTGGAATAAGTAGGAAATGCTGCTTTACCCAAATCCAACAGAAACCACAGATTAAAATGGTCTAAATACACCAATATAAAAGCCATCGGAAGCAGTAGTCCCAACACAATTCCAATCCAGTATTTATCAAAGCGCTCCATAATTCGTCATATCCACTTTACACGGTTGAATAGATATATATCCATGCTCTAAAGCCCACAGATCGGTGTCTGTGGCTTCGGGCTCGTCATTCACCAGATACCCTGCTAATTTATAACCTGTTTCCCCATTTTCAAGAGACACAGGTGCCATTTCGTCCGTCCAGTGTGACCGGCTCTGTCTTGTCCACTTAATGCCGTTTATTTTACCTTTTGGAGCATTGATATTATAGCACAGACCTTGCATACCCGTATCTAACAGGTGCTGTATAACCTGCGGTATATAAGGCTCCATAAAGGAGAAATCAGGCTCTGCTGACATATCGTCTATAGAGAGCCCGATAGACGGTATATCATGTTCTGCCGCCACAAAGCAGGCTCCCATCGTACCCGAATAAATCTGATTGATAGCCGCATTCGAGCCGTGATTGATACCACTAATCACCAAATCGATGGCTCTCTCGTCCCCCTTGAACAGCACATTGATAGCGAGTTTGACACAGTCGCTGGGAGTGCCGTTGGTTAAATATAAGTCAAAACCATCTTGTTCCATCTTGCACAGCGAGATGGGATGAGTCGCCGTAACGGCATTACTCATTCCGCTTCGAGGACCGTCCGGAACTAGCACCGTCACCTTGCCAAGAGGCAAGATATATGGCAGCAAAGTCATCAGTCCTTTGGCTCCCCAGCCATCATCGTTAACAACCAGTATATTCATTTACTTTATCAATAATCCGTTGCGCCAACTCGTTGGCTTTGTCCATGTTCTCTGCCTCGCTATAAACACGAATAATCGGTTCGGTATTGCTCTTACGCAAATGTACCCAACCATCAGCAAAATCTATCTTAACACCGTCTTTATCGTTGATACGCTCGTTCTTGTAAGCCTGTTTAACGGCAGCCAAAATAGCATCTACATTGGTGGTAGGAGTCAAATCGATACGGTTCTTCGAGATGCAATAATTGGGGAAGGTCTTACGCAGTTCACTCACTTTAAGTCCTTTCTCGCACAGCGAACTGAGGAAGAGGGCTATACCCACCAGCGCGTCACGCCCGTAGTGTGCAGCGGGATAGATAACGCCGCCGTTGCCTTCTCCGCCTATCACGGCATTAACGCGTTTCATTTCAGTCACCACATTGACTTCGCCTACTGCCGAAGCCGTGTATTGCCCGCCGTGCAGACGCGTTACATCACTCAAAGCACGGGTAGAGGACATATTGGAACAGGTATTGCCGGGCGTATGACCCAAGATATAGTCAGCCACGCTGACCAAGGTATATTCCTCGCCGAACATGTCTCCGTTTTCGCATATAATAGCCAAGCGGTCCACATCAGGGTCCACCACAAAGCCCACATCGGCTTTGCCCGATTTGAGCAAGTCGCTTATCTCGGTCAGGTGTTGCGGAAGGGGTTCGGGGTTATGCGCGAAATGACCTGTCGGCTCGCAGTTCAACTTAATGATATTCTTGACACCCAATGCCTCCAATATGGCAGGAATAGCCAAACCGCCGACCGAATTAACGCAGTCGATAGCCACAGTAAAGTTTTTCTTCTCGATAGCCGACTTATTGACCAATTGCAGGTCCAGCACTTTCTGCACGTGATACGGCAGGTAGTCTTTCTCCGTCATCTTACCCAAGTGGTCAACTTCAGCAAAGGTAAAATCTTCTCTTTCGGCAATCGCCAGCACATCTTTTCCTTCGGCATCGTTCAGGAACTCTCCTTTTTCATTGAGCAGTTTGAGGGCGTTCCACTGTTTGGGGTTATGACTGGCGGTTAAGATAATTCCGCCGGCAGCGTGTTCTCCCACGACAGCCACTTCGGTGGTTGGAGTCGATGCCAAACCGATATTGACTACATCATACCCCATTCCCATCAGTGTTCCGCTGACCAGCAGGTTAACCATAGAACCCGATATACGTGCATCACGTCCCACCACGATGGTGTTGTTATCAGGCATCATACGGCGTCTTTGTGTGGCGTATGCTGCCGTAAAACGAACAATATCTACAGGACTCAGTCCCTCTCCTACGCGACCGCCTATCGTGCCGCGAATACCGGAAATACTTTTTACTAAACTCATATTATGGTTGTACTTTAAATTTCAATTCATAGCCGTAAGGCGTTACACTATTCAGGTCCTCGCTGAAACCCATCTTGCTGGGGCATATAATGCGACAATGACTGCCTGAATATTTCATCAATTCAACGGCTTTGTTCCAGCCTGCACAATAGAACTGGTCCGTAGGGTTCTGATATTGGAATCTAATGGGCTCGGCACCATCGTCCGTAGTCCAGTAGCGTATCGTGTCCGAACCGTTTTTCAGTCCGTATTTCTTATAACGCATCCATACAATACAGCCCATAGAAATCTCCGTGTTGGAAGTATCTTGTTCAATAACGTGAATATACATATTCTCGGTGCCGGGCACGGAATAATAATCTTTCTCGCCCCATGTTTTGGGCCACTCGTCGAACACGCGGATATTTTCCCTGTCAATAAAATCCTCAATGAGTTTATTCTCTTTCTTGAGTAGTTTGGAATACGTATTACCCTTGCAGCCACTAAACAACATAACAGCCAATAACAAGAAGCACAAATGGCATATAACTGCGTTTATCTTCATTTTTTCCTTTATTTTATTTTAAGTTCTATTCGTACGTTTTCGTAGGGCGGCACATCTTTATCTCCGGCACTGCCGAAAGCCACGTACCAAGGTACTATCATCGACACGCTGTCGCCGCGTTTCATTTGCGGTAAACGGTCCACAATCGCCACAATCTCATCTACCCGTCCCACTTTGGCATCCGACTGATGGGAGGAGAGGTGCTGTCCTTTCAGGTTGTATATCTCCGCCGAGAGGGATATATAGTCGTTCTCCTTGAGAATAAGCGATTGGAAGCGGACGCTATCACTATGAGACATCTCGCCTGCCAATCCTTTTACCCACACGTTATCTTCCATCAGCGCATACTGCTCGTCCACGTAATGCAGCAGTTGCAGATCAGCCTCCTGCGCCATTTGCTGATTCATAGTCATCATCTGCACTGCCACCGTATCTACTTTTTTCTGTCCTTTGAACGAGGGGCGTTGCGGAGGTGTTTTTCCGCAGGACACCAACAACAGCAATGCGCCTATTATAATCTTATGCCTATTACTCATCACGACGGTTGCGAATTGTTTTTGTTTCGTTTGTACTCGGACGGCGTGATACCCATTACCTGCTTGAAGCACTTGGAGAAATAACGGCTGTCGCTCATGCCGACCATATAGGTTATTTCGGTAATGTTGTAGCTGTTCATATCCAATAACTGAACGGCTCGTTTGATACGAACCTCGCGTATGAACTCAACCGGACTGATTCCCGTGATACTTTTCAGCCGATTGAAGAAAACGGTACGTCCCATATTCATATAATCGACCATATCGTCAACCGTCAGGCTGTTATTGTCCATCTGCTGGTCCATAAATGCCATCAGTCGCGCTAAGAACATCTCATCGGGTGTTTTTTCCTGTTTATGCGTGTCCATAGAAATCAGTTGAGCACGATAAGAACTCTTCAGTTTTTCCTGCCTGAGCAATAAGTTGAACACACGGGCTTTGAGATAAGCGGGTGAGAAAGGTTTGGTTATATAATCGTCCGCACCGTGTTCCAAGCCTTCCAACTGACTTTCGACGGCAGTCTTAGCGGTCAGTAGCAGAATAGGCAAGGACTCCGTACGGCTATCTTGACGTAGCCGTTTGAGCAGTTCGATACCGTCCATATTCGGCATCATCAGGTCCGTAATCATTACGCGTGGAATTTCCTTCTTGATGCAGTCCAAAGCCTCTAAACCATCTTCTGCCGTCACGATAGTGAAATTGTCCGAGAAAATATTGCTGATAAACTGCCGCATATCCTCGTTGTCGTCCACCACTAACATCAGGGGTTTGGATTCCTGAATAGCCCATTTATGGTTATCCTGTTTCACCACAGACGTGCCTGATACGGCATCATCTACCACCAGATCCACATCGGTGCCGTAATGCTCGTTACCCTTACGAATCATAACGATAAATACAGAACCTTTGCCCACTTCGCTTTCTACCTCGATATAGCCTTGGTGCATATCGACCAGTTCTTTGGTCAGGTTAAGTCCGATGCCGGTACCGGTGCCGGAATTATTCAGTTCGTTATTATTTTGGAATCGTTCAAACAACACGCTGCGTTTATCCTTAGGTATGCCCTTGCCCGTATCCCGAACGGACAGCAAAACAAAATCATCTTTCTCGGACAGTTGGACCGTGATTTGACCATTGGCGGGGGTATATTTGAAGGCGTTGCTCAACAGGTTGAACAGCACGGTGTCCATTTTGTCCCTATCTACCCAAACCAAATCGTTTTTGGTCAGCAATTCACGTTGGAAAGTGATGTTCTTGCTCTGTGCTTCTTTCATGAAGTTGCTGCACGTCTCCTCTATCAGATTCCAGAAATGTACCGGGCGCACTTTCATTTTCAGTTGGTTCTGCTGCATCTTACGGAAATCCAACAGCATATTAATCAGCCGCAGCATACGTTTCGAATTGCTTGACACGATTTCCAACTGCTCACGCACGGAAGGAGATAGCCGTTCGTTGGTCAGGATATTATCTACGGGACCGCTAATCAGCGTAAGCGGCGTACGCAGTTCATGGCTTATATTGGTAAAGAAACGCAGTTTGATGTCCGTCACTTTTTGCTCTACTTCCACCTCCTCACGCAGCAAACTATTGGCACGTAGGAAACGCCAAATCAGCCAACTCAGCACAGCCACGAACAACAACACTATGAGCACCATCCAACCTGTTTGCCAGAACGAACGTGCTATTTCGATGGTTATTTGTTTTTCGTTATCGGTCCAAACGCCCTCGCTATTGGTGGAGCGCACGGAGAAGATATACTTACCCGGCTTGAGATTGGTATAAACGGCTTTGCGGTCAGCGGTTGGAGTAACCCAATCGTCATCTACGCCGCTTAATTTCCAACTGTATATGATTTTATGCGGAGCCGCATAGTCTAACGCCGCAAAGGTTATTTGAATCGAATTGCTGTTGCGATAATCAATCTCATTAATCACCAACGACGGCACAAAACTGGATTGGTGGATTGTGGCAGGGTGAAAACGGCAGTAACCGTGGTTATAACCAAATACTATTTCCTCCCCTATGCGAAGCGACTTAGCCTCGTTAAAGAAAGCATCTTTTTCGCCTTTTAGCACATTAAAATGTTGGCAAATGCCGGTCTGGGGCTGATAGCAGGATATGTTTTGCTCTCCCGTGTACCATATATTGCCCTGCGAATCTTCGGCTATGGCTAACACGATACCCGAATGAGCCAAGTCTTGCGACAAAGCATATCGGCCGTTTGTATATTCCAACAGGTGCAACCCTCCGCCGAACGTGCCTACCCACACACGCCCTGCCTTGTCTTTGAGCAGACAACGCACATCGTAGTAAGGAATCAAACTGTCGCCCACCAATACACCGGACGTGGTGGCGGCTATCAGCGTAGAATCTGCCCACAACAGGTCACGCACCTTCAAACCCGCACCGATAACGGACACTTGATCTCCGTTCAGCCGATAAATACCATTGCCGTACGTGGCTATATAAAGGGTATTGCCCACTTCCAACAGGCTATATACATCGTTACAGTCCACATCAACAGGCAGACCTATCACACCATTACCTTTGGTACCCAATAGCAGTCCGTATTGTTGCGTTTGAACGGCGCAATAAACCATCCGGCTATCCCGTTGATAAATATGCAAATCATCACCTTCCGCAATCATAGCGCGCACCTCGCCCACAGGGTCTTGGTGAGTACGCAAATCCCACACACGGAACGGCTGCACACTCAAATCGATACAATCCACTCCCCTGTCGTATGTAGAAAGCCATAATAGCCCCTGACGGTCTATATAGGCAGTATGCACCATATTAGTCAGTTCAGGGAACGGCCACTCCAGTTCGTCATTATCGTAGTTATAACGCGAGAAACCGCCGCCTGTCGGATTAACCCACAGATTGCCTTCGTTATCCGTCAGCATAAAGAAATTACGCCTCAACTGTCCGGAATAGCGTGGGTCTTGCGGTGGAATAAAGCGGTGCCACTCGCCTTCTTTCAGGCGGGATATGCCTGCTCTGTCATCGGCGCGCCATATAATACCGTGACGGTCCACATACATCGAGTCCTGTTCCTGGGGTTGATAATCGGCAGGTGTCGGGACAGCCACTAAATCATTGCCCTGTACCTTGTAGAACTTGCCCTCGTAGTTGCGAGCATACACCATGCCCGAATCTTCCCACAACTGGTCAATGCGGTTATTATGATCGGTCGAGTTATCGGTTATGGCAGGCTTAAACGATACAAAATCATAGCCGTCGTATCGGTTTAGCCCGTCCCATGTTCCAAACCACATATAGCCGTTTGAATCTTGCAAGATACAGCTGACCGTGCTTTGGCTCAGCCCATCGTCCACCGAATAGTGACGCACCAGATAGTGAGGGGCTGCACTAACCACACTCGCCCATATCAGGGCAAGGAGGATTATTGTGTTTTTTTGTTTATTCACTTACTTGCCAAATGTTCTAAGTAACGTCCGTACGCTGTTTTCATTTCTTTGCCCAAGGCACGCAGTTGGTCGGTTGTTATCCAGCCGTTACGCCATGCTATTTCCTCAATACATGCTACGTAAAAACCTTGCCTGTTCTGAATGGTGGCTATAAAATTCCCTGCCTCCAACAGGCTATCACAGTTGCCGGTATCAAGCCAAGCAAAACCTCTGCCGAAGAGTTTAACTTTCAGTGTCCCCTCGTTCAGGTACAGTTTATTCAAATCCGTTATCTCATACTCGCCACGGGCGGAAGGTTGCAGGTTAGCGGCTTTGTCGCACACGGTCTTGTCATAGAAATACAATCCGGGCA
Organism: Paludibacteraceae bacterium; assembly: GCA_024400275.1. The sequence goes on from JAKSMY010000063.1 coordinate 7,481, forward strand.
CGGCGTAATTACTCTTGGGATTGGCAGGCTTTTCCTCCAACGACAGCACCTTGCCGTCCTTATCGAACTCCACCACACCGTAGGCACGCGGGTCGGCTACCTCATAACCAAAAATACAAGCACCTGTATCGTGTTCCGTTTGGGCAACAGCGTCCTGCAACATCTGACGGAAACCCTGACCGTAGAACATATTATCACCTAAAATAAGACAGCCGGGCTCTCCATTCAGGAACTCGGCACCTAACACAAAGGCTTGTGCCAAACCGTTGGGAACAAGTTGGACTTTATATTGCAGGTTCATGCCAATGCGACTGCCGTCACCCAATAATTCCTCAAACATAGGCAAGTCACGTGGTGTGGAGATAATCAACACGTCACGTATGCCTGCCAACATAAGGCTTGACAGCGGATAATAAATCATCGGCTTGTCATAAACCGGCATAATTTGTTTCGAAATGGCTTTACTGAGAGGGTACAACCTTGTTGCAGAGCCTCCGGCTAAGATGATACCTTTCATAGTATATTATTTTATTGACTACTTTTGAGCGCACAAATATACAACAAAAATTTGATATACGCAAATAATTGGGGTACTAAATAGATTTTTAATCTATGAATAGATGTTTTTGCATAGTTGTAGGGTGCTTGCACACCAAAGACAATGCCAAAACAGATATTAAGAGGCGTAAGCCGTGTACCCCAATATGCAGCGTATATCCGGCAAGCCGCGAACGTTATTTCGGGGGAATGCCGCAAAGCAGCAGGCGGAGTCCGAAATATACAAAAAAAATTTTGATTTCCCGCAAAACGCGAACCACCATTCGGGGGGAATGCCGCAAAGCGGCAGGCAGCTTGCCGAATTACAGCAAAATGATGGATTTAACCGCCACTTTGTGGCTGAATGATAATTCTCCCCCCCTATTATACGCCTTTTTTCTGAAAAAGATAACATTTTCTTGCATATTCCAAAAAAATGTTGTAATTTTGCAAGCAAAACGGTGCTTGGAGCACTCCATAAAAACACCCCTCCCGCAGGGCATGCTCTACAAAGGGATAAAGAAAAGAAAACACGAGTAATCGTCTATCTACGCAAAATAGATAGGCAATTTTCATACAAAGAGCGTGTGTCATAACTTAAAAAATCCCTTCTCCGTTCTCATTTCCCCATTTTCCATTTAAAAAGTTTGCATATATCAATTTTTTTTTGTACTTTTGCGTCGCAAAACGCAAATGTTTGAAAAATAATGTTAGATAAGGTTGCATATTGGCTGGACATTGTAGATTATGATTTGGAAACCGCTAAAGCTATGTTTACTACCAAAAGATGGTTGTATGTTGGCTTTATGTGCCATCAAGTTATTGAAAAGACATTAAAAGCATATTGGTGCAGAACGATGCCGGATGACCCACCATATACGCATAATATTGTTAAATTGTCAACGGATTGTGGTCTCTCAAAATTGATGAGTGACGAACAAAACGCTTTTATTGATGGTATGATGCCTCTCAATATTGAAGCCCGTTATCCTGAATATAAAGAGAAATTGCTGAAACACCTATCGCCTGAATATTGTGAAACTATATTAACCAACACCATAGCATTACAACAATGGATAAGAGAACAGTTGTCAAAATAGTTAAGGACTATAAAAAAGTAGTTCAAACTATTATTCCGAATGCTTCAGTCTATTTATATGGATCATATAGCAAAGGGACTGCCCATAAAGATAGTGATATTGATGTGGCTGTTGTTGTACCCAAATATGAAGGTGATTGGTGGGCAGCATCCTCATCGTTGTGGGGAGCAACTCGCCAAGTGAATACATTAATTGAACCTGTTTTGATGGA
>JAKSMY010000064.1 GCA_024400275.1 Paludibacteraceae bacterium
GACTTCCTTCAAAATAAAAATTGTCTGGGAAGGCTTGAAGCCGCGCTGCTTCTCTTACTGACAAAGAACGACAATATTTTATGTCGGGATGAATATAATAATGTCCATCCTTGGATAGATGCGCGACTATAGTATGTGATTTGCCTTCTCCATCAACAACTTTAAATCTGTCAAGAAAAGCCCCCTCATTCTTTTGAGTACGTAATTTTAAGGGCAAATCAGTATATTTTAGGCGAGAATGCTTTTCATTCCATAATTTGATAGCAAATGCATATATTTTAGCATCATTCTCATTAACGGGGCGTGTTATATTTTGAGTAACAAAGTTCTCATTTTCAGACCGGATTCCACTATCTTTCAAATATTGATTAATAGGAGACTCATATTTTGCAACTTCCTGAATTTCTCCCGCCTTAAGCTTAGGCAAATCTTCCAAAATATCGTTTACCATGGTTTTTGTGATTTTAGTCTTAAAATTAGGATAACCCAAATCAAGGTTTTCTCTCCAACCTACAATAATAAGCCTATGACGTTCTTGTAGAACACCATAATCGGAAGCCGTCAGCATTTTATAATGTACCTCATAGCCCAAACTCTTAAAATATGCCTGAAGATTTTTAAAATGTTCTCCTTTTTTTGCACTAAGCAAGCCTGGTACATTTTCAAATACGAATCCTTTGGGGCAAAATTCCGCTAAAAACTTGCCATATTGCAAATACAATAACGTACGCGGATCATCTTCCATACCCTTCATATGTCGCCCTAAAAGGGAATATGCCTGACACGGCGGACCTCCAATAATCAAATCAATAGACTTTTTGCCTGCAAGTTTATGGATTTGGTTGAAAATATTTTCAATAGACGAATCAGAAATTTCCACATTTATCACAGAGTTGATAATATTGGAAGGAACTTGGTTGTATAAATCATTGCGAGATATTTGTCCTTTTATATAGTCAAAATACACTTGCTCTTTTTCATGTGTACGACAAAAATGATAGCAACTACGTGTTCTTAAAGTATCGCATGCATCATCGTTCATCTCCACATGGGCAATAGGCAAAAAACCTGCTTGGACAAACCCTTCGCTCAAACCTCCGCATCCTGCGAATAGGTCAATGAATGTAAAATTCGCTTTTGACAATACTGATATTTCGTTATTAGATGCCATTTTTGATAAAGATTTCCGACATAAATTGAACGTTATAACCATCCCAATTTATAATTTCTCGCGCAAAGATACTAAAAATTTTTGGTATTCACAAATTTTAGTACCATAAAATAGATTTTTAATCTATTAGGACCAATATTTTACAAAAAAAAGTCGGTTACTATTCCTCATAACCGGCTTTGTCCTTGTTCACTTTTTGTTAACAACAACACCTGCAAACAAATCTATAAATGTATATTTTTGCTTTCTTTTCATTCTATCGTTTTTACAATCTGCAAAGCGTGATGATAAATGTCTCAAGTGTTGATTCATTTTCTTGTTCAAAATTTCCATTGCAAAACTGCTACGCTGCGTAGCAGTAAGTCGTTATACTCATTAGTTGGTGCAACTTGGATTTATTTATCCTCTTCCACATGTTCTATGAGTTCCAAACTTTGTTCATACACTTCTCGAACACGTTTTTGCAATAACTCTTTGTCTGGAAGCATCAGTTCATACTGAGCAACGAGCGTAGGCGATAATGTTCGACTCAAAGCATATTCCACCACCTCATCGTCTTTGCTTTTACACAAGAGGACACCAATGCTTGGATTTTCATTCTCATAGCGCACATCACGGTCCAATGCTTCAAGATAGAAATTCAGTTGTCCAAGATGTTCCGGCTGAAATTCCTCCGTTTTCAGTTCAAACGCCACAAGGCATTGCAAACGCCGATGATAGAAGAGTAAATCAATACGATAGTCATGGGTACCAACCTGCACACGAAATTCCTCCTCCATAGCAATAAAATCCTTACCTAATTCCAAAATCAATTGCTTCATTTTCTTAAGCATGGTTTTACGGAGAGAATTTTCGGGTTTGGCTTCCTGACCGGTTATGAACTCCATAACATAGGTGTCACGGAAAACCTCTTGTGCCTTAGGTGCAATTTCTCGCAAAACCGTTGCGAGTTTTGGTTTATTGAGAATAGATCGCTCATAAACACAAGCAGCAATCTGCCGTTTCAGTTCTTTATACTTCAGTCGCTCATTGATGCATAAATGTAAATAAAACTCCTTTTCCTCATCCGATTTGGCTTGGGTCATAATAGTTAGATTGTTGCTCCAACCTATTTCTCGCACAAGCGTTGCGAGTTTTTCATTGCTACAATAGGTCTCATAAAACTGCTTCATTCTCCATAGATTAGATGCAGAAAAACCACTAGCATTAGGTTCGTTTTGATGAATATATGCCGCAAGTTCCTCTACAACACCTTTTCCCCATCCGGCAAGAGCAACACGCTCAGAGATATGTTTCCCCAAGTTCCAATAGAGGTCGATGAGAGTTGTATTGGCTACATAAAATAAATTGCTCTGTGCCTTTCTAATCATTTCGACGGCAAGTGCAAAATCATTGGTGCTGTATGAAGTTATTTGTTTTGATTCCATAATGTTACTATTTTGAAGGGTGTGTCTCATTCTATCGTTTTTATAGAGTCTCTTTTCAATTTCGCCCACAAAGGTACTAAAAATTTCTCACATCTACAAATTTACCTGCTGTTTTGCGGTTCTTATTTGTTCCAACACTGCTTTGCCCTTATCCGTCAAATAATACTTTTGACGAGGATGCTGAGGAGCATCTGCATATAACAAACCGACATATCCTAATTCTATGGCAATTTTTAACACGTTTTCACGCAAATACCTTCGACTACGAATAGGAGAGCGATCATATATTTCTGCAAACGACATTGTATCATCCTTGACAAGTTGAATTACTGCCAACAAGTTGTCACCAACTTTACCACTAACTTTACCACCGACTTTACCACTAGGTAGACCACTAACTAGACCACCATTCTGAACTGGGGTACTAACTGGGGTATTAGCTGGGGTACTAACTTGTTCAGTAGGTTGTTCACCAACTTGGTCACTAAGCAGACCACCATCAGGATTAGGAATGATAATGCGAAAAATGTCCCCATCCACCAACTGCGCTTGATGCCCGGAAGCGTATAACGGTGTGTAGTGGTAAATCTTGCGTGTACCACTACCCAATTCCTCCACCAAACCCGTTTGCGAAATAGCATTGGCAATAATTGGATTCTTGGGATAGGGCAACATGTTTTCAGGTGTGAGTTGTCCATATTGGTGCGGAAGGTTCCAGTTCTCGGTTTCAATCCGGTCCCGCCAAATAGTCAGTTTGGCAGGGTAAGACTCGGAATATTCCCTGTGGATGAGCATATTCAGCACCACCTCACGAAGAATCTTATCGCGCAGCGAAATGCGAATCATATTCTCAATATACGGCACTTCCGACAGATGCTTTTCAATAAAAGCCATAATACGCTCATACGCCTCCAATATATTACAACGAGGCTGGATGCGGTCATCATACAATTCCGTGTTCCGCATACGGCACAATACATCCGTCTTGTAAGCGGGAAGTGCCTCTATGATAGTTCCTTCTTTACCGAACAAGAGTACTGCTGCCAAAATAATGCCGGTTTTACCTGTCTCAGGGTCGGTCTGAATCATACGCCCTGACTGAAGTATCTGTTCGTTGGTCATTGCTAACCACGGATGTTTGCTGTCTTTGATATAGATATATTTGCGTAGCAGTTGGAAAGCATTTTCATCCAAATCGTCCATCGTGACAAACGGCAAAACACGTTCCTCCGTATGCTGTTTGCTTTTGCGAATGAACAAATTGGCTATCTGCCGCGTACCACGCAATTGAAAATCTCCATCTTCATTGCGATCGTAGTATATACCTTTGTAACTATGGGCATCCGGGCTGACCGGCACATAGCCGTAAATGACCCACTTGCCCTCTATCTCCATCTTCTCAAAGCGGACGCTACATATGGGACTGAATAATTGGGGATTGTGCAGGTCCTTAGCCAGCGTATCCAATTGCTGTTGAATGCAAGTCGGCTCTATCCCCATAATGTTTCCGTTGTCATCTACACCCAACACGATGTGTCCGCCACGCCGATTAAGCATGGCACAAATGGACTCATATACCTTGCGAGCCAATTCGGTTTGAGAACATTTGAACTCCGTCATTACGTTTTCACCCGACTTGAGAATATGTTGTAATTCTTCAATAGTCATGATATGGTATCTCTCTTTTCAATTTCGCCTACAAAGGTACAACTTTTTTCGGATATACGCAAATTTAATTTGCTGATGCGTTAGTTTGACCGTTCTTTTCGTTTTTTAGTAGGCAGCCTTGCTGCCGTCCTGTAGCGCAGCGTCCTCTAAACTCACCACGTTCCCTCTCTTCTCGTTGGGCGAACAAAAAACCCTGCCGAAGCAGGGTTCTATCATTTAAGCCATTGGCGAAGTGTGTCGTCGGTATATTCATTCAATAAACGACCATCTTGCCAATTATACTGCGGATAAGTCTTACGTAAGAAACGCACCGCCTGATCTATCGAGCTGCTCCCCGACGTGGCAAACGGAATAAGGACCTTACCATCAAGGATATTATTCTCTACCCACGACTGAATAATACGCGGACATATACCCCACCATATAGGAAAACCTAAATAAATCGTATCATACGGCCGTAAATCCGTACAAATACGTATCGTGGGACGCTCCGTCGAATCCGCCATTTCAATCGATGACCGCGACTGTTTATCCCTCCAGTTGAGATCAGCAGCCGTATAAGGCTCATACGCTTCAATCTCCCACAAGTCATAGCCGCTGACGCGCACTATATCCTCTGCTACGTTTTTAGTGTGTCCTGTGGCAGAAAAATAAGCCACTAAAGTTTTAGCCTGTGCAGACATAGCAAACAAAACAACTACACAAAACAAGAGTTTTTTCATCATAAACTTATTTTAACATTTTTCCATGCATATCGAATAAATGCCCGTGACGGAAAATCCGTACTTGACCATTGTGAATCATCTTGCCGACGGCAGGAGCAACCAAGACATCGTACAAACCACTCGGAACTGACGGATAAACAATGTTGATGGCATAGAAATTGATTCCGCTGCTGGCACTGCCCATCACGATTGTGGCAGGTCCTCCCGTATAGGTAAAACTCTGCTTGGTCAAATCACCCTTCGGAGCAGGCAGCGTACCAATCTGATTTTTGCTATCCAACGAATTGGTATAGATATTGATTGTCCTGTCATCCGAACTGCTGCTACTCTTCGCCCACACTTCGATGATGCAATCGCCTGTAACATCAAACTTGAGATGACGGCAGTCCGCTTTGCCCGAACCGCCAGTCTTTAGACGTGTGACAAAGGTTACCGTATCTCCTTCGGCAAAGCCGTATTTCATTTCTTGCTCATCAATGGTGAGTGTGCCATCTGATTTAGCCACAATAGTGAGTCCATCTACGGTGGTGGTAGAGGTAATGCTTCCTGCGAGGGCAGCAAATGCCGGGTCAGACATATTCCACGTAAACTCATGGGTGCTTGGTTGCGGACCGGGAGTGCTATTAACAGTGATAGTGCCTTGTGCCGTAACGGTAGCACCACCGGCATTGGTGGCTGTCACGGTATAAGTACCGGTAGCAGTAGGCGTACCCGATATGGTAATACTCAGTCCATCTTTCTTAGAAGTCAAGCCTGCGGGCAGGTTGCTGACCGATATGTCGGTGGCTGTACCGCCGGCAGTGAACGTGATGGCAGCAATAGCCGTACCGGCGGTTACCGTCTGCGATTTATTGGCAGGGTCATTCAGCGTAGGGTCTGCCTCAGGTTGAGGTGCAGAAGCATAAGTCAGACGTACACCATAGACATTGATACCGCCGTCTGACGGGTATAAATAGATGCGAGTGGCTTGGCTGCCCGTGTACGAATACGTGTATTTGGCAATTGCACTGCCCGGCACATTGAATGTTTGTGCAACAGTTCCAAAAGCACCGGTGGCTATATTCATCTTATAGGTGGCAGAACTGTTGGACGCTAACATATAGATATCAATCGTACAAGCACCCTTAACATCAAACCAGAAATGACGGTCAACAGAACCTTCACCCACCATTTGCAGACGATAAGAGAACTGAATGCCATCGTATTTCTTACTGCTTTCATTGGCTTTCATTTTGTCCTCTTCCGTAGCCTGGATATGGAACTGGCGAATCGCCGAACTCTGCTTCAAATCGCCACTTAAGGCTTTGAAATCAACATCAGAGAAATTCCACCATGTGCTGTTTTGCACGATATCGGTAGGCGTAACAGGGTCAACAGGGTCTTGTTTAGGATTGACCGTTATATAGCCGCCCTCTTCCACCGTAGCACCGGTAGCGTTCTTAACCGTAATAGTATAACTGCCACTAACAGTAGGCGTACCCGAAATAGTAAGGTTTAATCCGTCTTTTTTAGATGTCAGCCCAGCAGGCAGAGTGCTCACACTAATGCTGTTGGCTGTGCCGCTGGCAGTGAACGTGATAGGTGTAATGGCTGCACCCGCTATCACGGTTTGCGATTTATTGGCAGGATTATTCACCTCGGGGTCCTCTTCCGGCTGAGGAGTGGTACCTACAGTGATAGTACCTTGAGTGGTAACAGTCGCTCCACTTGCATTGGTGGCTGTCACGGTATAAGTGCCGGTAGCGGTAGGTGTACCCGATATGGTGATACTCAAACCATCTTTCTTAGATGTCAGACCTGCAGGCAGGTTGCTGACCGATATGCCGGTGGCAGTACCGCTGGCAGTGAACGTGATGGCCGCTATAGCCGTACCGGCAGTGACTGTCTGCGATTTATTAGTCGGGTCATTCAGCGTAGGTGCTGCCTGAGGTTGAGGCGTGTCACCGTCGCACGAAGAAGAAACAACACCTGCCGTGGTGACGGTTAATGTTGCACCTGCACCACAAGAGGTATTGCTAACCATTGATTTGGCTTCGGTATAAGAAACAACTTCATAGGAATATGTCGGAATAACAACCGTACGCCCCGTTGCCGTTGGTAAGCCGTTTTTGCTGTAGCAATCCTTACAGGTAAGTCCGTTCTTTCCGCCATAACTCTTGAAGATACTGGACTTGCCGGGTTTACCCTCAATATAGCACCCCTCCAAATAAGCATCTAAGTTTTCAGGACCTATATAATAATTTGCCACAGAGGAATTCCAATAGCAGTTAAGAAAATGCAGGCTGGCATTACGTCCACGCACCATGCGCTCTTTACAGCCACTGTCCCACCAACAATATGCCCACGTCATATTATACGTACCATCGGCAGGTTTATCGCTACTGCTTGACCCTAACAGATTGGTAAAGCGGTGGTCGTCTGCTCCGCCCGAACCGCCTGATTTGGGAGTTTTCAAATAATGGAAACGGCACCAAGAGACAGTCACGTTATCCGTATTGCCTTTGTTGTCAAAGTTGCCGTCACAACCGTCTTGGAAATCACAGTGGTCCACCCACGCATTGGTGACACCATCGAAGCAAAGCAGGTCGTTACCATCGCAGTCGTAAGCACCCGGACCAATCAGAGTCAGGTTGCGAAGAATGATATTCTTTGAGCCACTGCTGAAATACAGAATGCCGGACTTATCACTATTCTGCTGGTCACTGGTGATAGACACCCCCGGCAACGCCATCAGGGTTTTGTCCGTCGCCTTAACTTTAATCATCGAAGATACCGTAAAACTCTTGGTAATAACAATGATTGACTTGCCACTGGCTTTGAGAGCAGACGACAATTCACTACTGCTGGCAACAGTCTTAACAGCACCTCCGGCACCGCCGGTGGCACTCTTGCCATAACCAAAAGCAGCAGTTTGACAATAATTAAGCGACCACGCAGAAAGGGACGTCATTAAAAAAGAAAACAAAACAAGCACTCCTTTTTTCATAACTTAAAGAATTTAAAAGTTACGCAAAGTTATTGCTTTTTTGTCATTCGTGCAAATAAAAAAGTAATTTTACACAAAAAGTATCAATTTTTGCACTTTTTACTCCAAAAGAGCCAACGCTTGTTCTTCTTTGGCAGTCATCTGAGCCTTCGTCTCCGGTGTCTTGTCGCCCTGACCGGTCAAGTGCAGCACACCATGCACAAGAATACGGTGCAACTCATTCATCCAATCCACTCCCACCGCTTCGGCATTGCTACGGACGGTATCCAATGAGATATAGATGTCGCCGCTGACACGCGTGAGCGTAGAGTAATCGAAGGTAATCACATCGGTGTAATAATCATGTCCTAAGAACTGACGGTTAACCTCCAAGATACGTTCGTCGTTGCAGAAGATATAGGTTATATCCCCCAATGCAAACCCATACCCTGCGGCAACACGCCGCAACCATTGCTCCACTTGGGTCCTGTCCAAAGCAGGCATTTCGATATTTTCTGTAATAAACTGCACCATAACGGCTGCAAAGGTACACTTTTTTTTGCAGATATGCAAATTTTTTCGTAACTTTGCGGCGTATATGACCAATCAGTTCGAACTCATATCACCTTTTCAGCCCACGGGAGACCAGCCTGAGGCTATTCGCCAATTGGTAGATGGCATACATCGTGGCGCACCGGCACAGACCCTATTGGGTGTCACCGGCTCCGGAAAGACTTTCACAATGGCAAACGTGATAGCCCAACTCAACCGCCCTACTCTCATTCTTTCCCATAACAAAACCCTTGCTGCCCAGTTATATGCCGAGATGAAGGGCTTTTTCCCCAAGAACGCGGTGGAATATTTTGTGTCGTACTACGACTACTACCAGCCCGAAGCCTATATCCCACAAACAGACACATATATCGAAAAGGACCTCAGCATCAACGAGGAGATAGACCGCCTGCGCCTTTCAGCCACGGCAGCCCTGTTGAGTGGGCGCAAAGATGTGGTAGTTATCTCATCGGTCAGTTGTTTATACGGTATCGGCAACCCACAGGATTTCTCACAGTCCTGCCTGACCGTCACCCGGGGCGATACAAAAGGCATGGACTACCTGCTGCACCGGTTGGTCGATGCCGGATATGTACGCAACGACATAGACTTTGTGCGGGGACGTTTTCGCGTCAAAGGCGACACGGTAGATGTCTGCTCTGCCTACAGCGACGAGGTATTTCGCGTCGTCTTCTTCGGCAACGAGATAGAAGAAATTATGACGGTTCACAATGCACAATG
>JAKSMY010000065.1 GCA_024400275.1 Paludibacteraceae bacterium
CCGTTTGTATCAACCCCAAAGAGGAGAAAAATCAATGGTTGAAAGGCAAGCATGTAATCGTTCCGATTGTAGGGCGCGAGATACCCATTATTGAAGACCGATATGTGGAAATCGGTTTCGGTACAGGTTGCTTGAAAGTGACACCTGCTCATGATGTTAACGACTACGCATTAGGGCAGAAACATAATTTAAAAACGATTGACGTTTTCACGGCAGATGCCCATTTGACGATGGAAAATATTGAGCCAGAACTGAAATCTAATGTACTTAAATACGATGGTCAAGATAGATTCGACTGTCGGTCGACCGTCGGTAAAGACCTGGAAAAAGCAGGGTTGCTGGAAAAGGTAGAAGACTACGACAACAAGGTGGGTTATTCGGAGCGTACCAACGTCCCCATCGAACCGCGTCTCTCGTTGCAGTGGTTTATTCGTATGCAGCACTTTGCCGATATTGCCTTACCCCCTGTGATGAACGACGAGATAGTTTTCTATCCTGCTAAGTATAAAAATACGTATCGCAATTGGCTGGAGGGTATCAAGGATTGGTGTATATCGCGTCAGTTATGGTGGGGACACCGTATTCCTGCTTATTATGATGCTGATTTGCTGGCACAAACGGGATTGGAGGATTATCCGAATGACAAGATTGTCGTGAGTGAGACCAAGCCCGAAGGCAACTACGTACAGGACGAAGGGGCTTTGGACACTTGGTTCAGTTCATGGTTATGGCCTATTTCGTTATTCCTTGAGGACGGTGGCGAGATAGACCAATTAGCCAATAGCCAATTAGCCAATGACCAATTAAGTTATTATTACCCGACAGCCGACTTGGTAACGGGTCCAGATATTATTTTCTTCTGGGTAGCCAGAATGATTATGGCAGGCTACGAGTATATGGGTACTATGCCGTTTAAACATGTTTATTTCACAGGTATAGTGCGCGATAAACTTGGTCGCAAGATGTCCAAATCACTTGGTAACAGTCCTGACCCGCTGGAGTTGATTGAGCGTTATGGCGCAGACGGAGTGCGAATGGGTATTTTGCTCTCTGCTCCCGCAGGAAATGATATTTTGTACGACGATTCGCTCTGCGAACAGGGACGTAATTTCTGCAATAAGATTTGGAACTGTTTCCGTATGATACAAGGATTGACGGTTGACCATTCCCAATGCACGATGCCGGGTGCCAATAAATTGGCTGTTGATTGGTTCCGCAGCAAGTTGAATGAAACATCAGCCGAGATAGCCGATTTGATGAAGAAATATCGTCTAAGTGAGGCGTTGATGGCCATCTATAAGCTCTATACCGATGAGTTCTCCGGTTGGTATCTCGAAATGATTAAACCGGCTTATCAGCAGCCGATTGATTGTGCTACGTATCAAATTACGTTGCAGTATTTTGACGAGATGTTGCGTCTCCTGCACCCCTTTATGCCGTTTATTACGGAGGAGTTGTGGCAGAACCTTGCCGAGCGCAAAGAGGGTGAGAGTATTATGTTTGCGCCGTTGGGCAAGGACGATGCGATAGACAAGCAATTATTGGACAAGATAGAATTTACAAAGGAAGTAGTGGCAGGCGTGCGCAATGTGCGTGCGTCCAAGAATATACCTCCTAAGGAGAAGATGACTTTGATTAGCCCGATTGAACTGTCTGAGTTGGTGGCTAAACTTGCCAATGTGGAGGTTGTGAATCAATCGTCCTGCTCCAATACATCGTCCTTTATAGTAGGAACAACAGAGTTCAGTATTCCGTTGGATAATTTTGTTAATAAGGACGAAGAATTAGTTAAACTACAAGCCGATTTGGCACATCAAGAGGGATTTTTAAGAGGAGTGATGGCTAAATTGAATAACGAACGTTTTGTGGCAAATGCCAAACCGGAAATTGTAGAGTTAGAACGTAAGAAACAGCATGATGCCGAACAGCGTATTGCTACTTTGAAGCAATCGATAGCGGCACTTAGTATTAATTAAAATAAACAATAGTATGAAAAAAGGTTTTGTATTATTTTCGATGGCTCTATCATGTGGATCATTGTTGGGGAGTGGTTTGAGCAACAACACGAATCAGTCAGCAGCTTATTTGCGTAATCCGGTTCGTGAGACGGCAATTGCGGAGGATGGTGTGTTTTACAATCCGGCGGGAACGGCTTTTTTGTCCAATGGCATTCATGTGAATGTGAACTGGCAGATGGCGTATCAAAATCGTGATGTAACATACGATTGCCCGGTGTTTGCGTTGGGCGAAGGCAACACGGGGGCTTCTAAAACATTTCGGGGCAAGATGATGGCTCCTGTTATTCCATCTGTTTTCCTGACTTATAACTGGGATCGTTGGAATATCCAAGCAGGATTTAATATCGTTGGTGGTGGCGGTAAGTGCAAGTACAAGGAAGGAGTGGGCATGTTTGAGTTGGCAGTAGGTCAATTGATGACAGGTAAGGACAATAAAGCGGAAGTCATTGCTAAAATTCAGCAACAAATACCGTCGTTTCCACCAGATGCAGCTATGCAATATGGTATGAAGATGTCGTTAACGGGTGCCAGTTACATCTATGGCGTTACCTTAGGAACCAGTTACGAGATTATTAAGGACCATTTGAGCGTTAGTTTGGGCGTTCGCGGCGTGTATATGAACAATATTTACACGGGTGATGTGACCAATCTGGCAATGAATTTCTCGGCCGTTGGCATACCGCCTATTAAGGTGAATAAGTCCGATAACCCCAAGTTAGGGGATCTTCATTTGGACTGCGAACAGAAAGGCTTTGGCGTTACACCTATGATTGGTATTGATTATCGTATTAACGAGCATTGGAATTTATCGGCTAAGGTGGAGGTGCAGACCTATATCAATTTGAAGAATAAGTCCAGCAACAGCCCAATGGTGGACACATTGGTATCGAATTATGCCGATGGCAAGAGAGTGCGTAACGACCTGCCTACCATCTTCAATATCAGTGCTGAGTATAGTCCTATTTCTGCCGTTCGTATCGGAGCTACCTATCACTATTACGACGAGAAGCATGCTAAGAAATCGGCTGACGATTATGACAGCAACAAGGGCACGCACGAGTGCGCTGTCGGCTTGGATTGGGACGCTTGCAAGTATATTACCCTGTCTGCCGGTTATACGGGCAGTTTCTTTAGTCAGTCGGATAAGGAAATATCGGAGTTAGGTTATTCGCTCACCAGCCATAACTTGCACGTCGGTCTCCGTATTAACTGCAACGAGCATTGGAATTTGGACCTCGGTTATCTGCACACGTTCTACACCACACGTGATGTGACGAAGGACGAGGGTTATAAGTTACACTTTGAACGTACCAACGATGTATTGGGTATCGGTGTAACCTGCGCTTATTAAGAAGTAAACTAATAGACAAAAAAGAAGGAGATGCAAAATGCGTCTCCTTACTTTTTGTCAATATATGTACTTACTAATTATCCTAACATAGTCAGCAGAATACCGGCAGCCACGGCAGAGCCAATCACACCTGCCACATTCGGTCCCATAGCGTGCATGAGAAGGAAGTTGCTTGGGTCGGCTTTGGCACCTTCCATTTGGCTGACACGAGCAGCCATTGGGACAGCACTGACACCGGCAGAGCCGATTAGTGGGTTAATCTTCTCCTTGCTGAACAAGTTCATAAATTTAGCCAACAACACACCTCCTGCAGAACCTAACGAGAAGGCTATGATACCCATTGCAAGAATAAGCAGTGTTTTGATGCTGAGGAACGTAACACCGGTAGCGGTAGCACCAACGCTCAGTCCGAGGAAGATAACCACGATGTTCATCAATTCGTTCTGGGCTGTTTTGCTCAAACGATCTACCACACCACATTCTTTCATCAGGTTACCCAACATCAGGCAGCCAATCAAAGGTGCAGCATCAGGCAATACCAATGCTACGATAGCAGTGATGATAATCGGGAAGACGATTTTCTCGGTCTTGCTTACCTTACGGAGTTGTTGCATTTTGATTTTACGTTCCGCTTCTGTGGTCAGGGCACGCATAATAGGCGGCTGAATAACAGGCACCAGTGCCATGTATGAATAAGCAGCAATAGCGATAGGACCAAGCAAATGAGGAGCCAGTTTACTGGTTAGGAAAATACTGGTTGGTCCATCTGCTCCACCGATAATACCTATACTTCCGGCTTCTGCGGCGGTAAAACCAAGTGCGTTGGCACATAAGAACGTAACGAAAATACCTAATTGAGCAGCGGCACCGAGCATGAATGATTTAGGATTAGCAATAAGAGGTCCAAAATCAGTCATAGCACCTACGCCAATAAAAATCAAACAGGGGTACAATCCGGCTTTAACACCGATGTACATAACATCTAACAGACCTGCTTCTTTTAGGATGGCACCATAACTATGATAAGCCGGTGAGGAAGGATCTAAGAAAGCAGCCCAAAGCTCTTCATGAAACATACCTGCCATAGGCAAGTTGGTGAGGAGCATACCAAAAGCAATAGGGAGCAACAATAGCGGCTCATATTGCTTTTTGATGGCCAAAAACAAAAGGAAGAAAGAGATTAGCAGCATCAGAGCCTGTTGCCACGAAATCTGCATAAATCCCATGTTTTGGAAAAACTCAAGTATCGCTTCCATATTAGCCGAGAACTACCAATACGTCATCTTGCATAACCGTTTGACCGGCAGCAACAAGGATTTGTTTAACTGTACCATCACATTCTGCGGCGATGTCGTTAGCCATTTTCATGCTCTCTAATTGCAGGAGAACATCACCTTTTGTAACGGTTTGTCCTTCGCTAACCATCAGTTTGATGATAGAGCCGGGTAGGGGACTAACCACTTTGGTGCCGGCAACGGGGGCAGCGGCAGCAGGAGCCGGTGCGGCAGGAGCAGCAGGAGCAGCGGGAGCTGGAGCCGGTGCGGCAGCGGGTTTGGGAGCAGCAGCCTTAGGTGCAGGTGCGGCTTTCTTCTCTGTTTCTACTTGGTATTTCTTTCCGTTAACGGTAACTTCGGTCAAACCGTTTTCAATTTCCTCTACGGCTGCGGTATAATCAACGCCGTCGATTTTGAATTTAAATTCTTTCATAATTGTTGATTTGTTTTTTTGTTTTTCGATTCTTCGAATTTTCGATTTCTCGAATCTTCGAATTATCTATTGAGATTATTTATTCCAAACACTTTATTATTCCACGCGGTGGAATGTCCTTGCAATGTTATTTGCGGAACAGCACTCAGTTGAGCGTTGTTGTATAGTTGGAGTGCCATTGCTACGGCAGCCATGTCTGCATCAGACTCGTTCAAATGCAAAGCCATTGCTACGGCTGCCATATCGGCATCAGTAGTTTTGGCTAGTTTGGGTGAACTGGCAGGGGTACATACTTTCTTGGGCGCGTCATTGCTGCGGTCGCGCATAATGAAACCGAGCAGTTTCATGATATACACGAAAACAAACAGCAGCATCAAGACTAAAACAAACCCAAGAATGGTCACCATCCAAATGAAACTCCACTCCGATCCTGTTGATGTTAATGCTAATAAAGTCATAATTATCATTGTTTTTGAATATTGAATTTTGAATTATGAGATTACAGCGGCAGATTGCAGTGTTTCTTAGCCGGATTGGTCAAGCGTTTTGTTTGCAGTTTTTCGAAGGCGTTGCAGATGCGGGCACGGGTTGTACTAGGCTCAATAACGTCATCAATATAACCGCGATTGGCAGCTTGATACGGGCTGGCGAACAGGTCTTTGTATTCAGCCTCTTTCTCGGCAATAAATTTCTTCTTTTCTTCAGGGTCTTCCATCGCTTTGAGGGCTTTGGCTTGCAGTACACCTACGGCACCGCTGGCTCCCATAACGGCAATTTCGGCATTGGGCCATGAGTAGCACATGTCACCGCGGAGTTGTTTGCAGCTCATGACGATATGACTTCCGCCATAACTCTTACGGATTGTGATGGTTACTTTGGGAACGGTAGCCTCGCCGTATGCGAACATCAACTTGGCTCCGTGATCGATAATGCCGGCATACTCTTGTCCCGTACCGCAGAGGAAGCCCGGAACATCAACCAAAGTCAATATCTGAATATTGAAAGCATCGCAGAAACGAACGAAACGGGCAGCTTTACGGCTGGCATCGCAGTCCAATACACCGGCTAACCAACTGGGTTGGTTGGCAATGATACCTGTGGAACGGCCGTTGAAGTGAGCGAAACCGCAGATGATATTTTTGGCATAGTCTTTATGAACCTCAAAGAAGTCGCCGTCATCAACAATGCCGTTGATAATCTCGTGCATATCGTAAGGCTTATTGGGGTCATTGGGAACGATATTGTTCAATCCCTCTTCGATACGCATAGGGTCATCGCCGGTAGGCACGATAGGAGCCTCTTCCATATTGTTTTGAGGAATGAAGCTGACCAATTTGCGAACCATTGCCATAGCTTCTTCTTCGGTAGGAGCTACGAAGTGTGTCACACCGGACTTGCTGGCGTGAATCTTGGCACCGCCTAATTGCTCTACGGTAACATCTTCACCGGTGACGCTTTTGACAACCTTTGGACCGGTGATGAACATATAACTATTATTCTCGGTCATCATGATAAAGTCGGTTAATGCAGGACTATACACAGCACCACCGGCGCAGGGACCAAAAATAACGCTGATTTGAGGAACGACACCCGAAGCCAAGATGTTACGCTCAAAAATCTCGGCGTATCCGGCAAGAGCGCAGGCACCTTCTTGAATACGTGCTCCTCCCGAGTCATTCAGACCAATGATAGGAGCACCTAATTTCATGGCTTGATCCATGACATTGCAAATCTTCAGTGCCATTGTCTCACTCAGAGAGCCACCGATGACGGTTGCGTCTTGTGCGAACACAAAGACCAGACGGCCGTCAATTGTACCTGAGCCAACGGCAACGCCGTCGCCAAGGAATACTTTTTTATCCATGCCGAAATCGTGGCAGCGATGGGTAAGAAACATGTTTACTTCTTCAAACGAGCCTTCGTCCAGAAGCATGTTAATTCGTTCGCGGCAGGTGTAGCATCCTTTGGCGTGATGTTTCTCTACAGCTGCTTCTCCGCCTCCGGCAAGTGCCTTTTCGCGGTTATCAATCAACTTTTGAAGTTTTTCGTTATCCATATCTTTAAACTATAAACTTTAGACTCACTTGGGTTGTTCGCAAATCTCGGTCAATACACCTTTGGTGGATTTCGGGTGCAGGAAAGCAATCATCAGGTTCTCGGCACCTTTGCGGGGTGCTTTGTCGATGAGTTGCAGACCGGCAGCCTCTGCCTCTTTCAGTGCTTCTTCTACGCTATCTACATTGAAAGCCACGTGGTGTACACCGCCGCGACCGCCGTTTTTCTCAATAAATTTGGCGATTGTGGATTCAGGGCATGTGGGTTCCAATAATTCGATTTTGGTTTGTCCGACTTTGAAGAAGGCGGTCTTTACTTTCTGGTCGGCTACTTCCTCAATGGAATAGCACTTGCTACCGGTTAAAAACTCGAAGAAAGGCATAGCCTCTTCCAAACTTGTTACAGCAATTCCAAGATGCTCAATATGAGTAGGTTTCATTGTGATAAAATTTATTTAGTTAAACATTGATATATACGTTTGTTTTAGAAATTCAGAGCTAAGCCGAGTCCGTTGTCGCTGACTTGCAGTTGCAGCGAGGCACTATAGTCACGGCATTGGTTATTGTAGGAGAATAGTCCGTTTTTCATCTTTCGGTTACCTCCAATCTGCAGAGGTGTACCGATAGCTAAAGTAACGATTGAACCGGCAGCTGTCATACACCATCCGGGTGTGGTGCTCTCTTTAGACGTGCGGGCAATAATCTCCCAAATAAGTCCTCCAACCGTTAAACCTAAACCGGCCCCGAGGAACACATCTCCGGATATTTGCATAGCGCGACCGCTTTTATAGGCATGATAAGCCAAAGGGCATGTTTGCAGCGAGGCATAAAATTCTCTTTTTGAGATAGGACCGTTATTGCCGTAATAATGTCCATCTGAAACAACCAAACGGCTATAGCGTGTTACAACATTATCTGCCGGATTTTGAGCACATATTCCGGCAGAAACACACAACAATAAAGCGAGTAAAAACTTTTTCATAAAGTGTCATGTTTTTTTTCAGGGCACAAAGGTACAAAAAAAATTGCATATACGCAAATTTTTTTAGTTTAAAGTTGAAAGTTGAAAGGCGATTAACGTGCCCGATAGTGGTGCCAGCCCCGTCCGGGGTAATCGACAGTCTGAATGGTGTAGTAAAAACGCACACCCAAGCTGAGGTAAGCCAATGCGGAAGACTGTTGTATAGCCGTGGTGGTTATCTGCGGACCTTGTGTGGCGGTGATGGAAGAGACGGACATAAACGGTTCTCCGGCACGGTTACCCCAACTGCATAAACCGTAGTTGGCGTACAGTTGCAAACCGATGTATTGCTCGCTGTAGCGGCTGTAGGGATTGCCTAATTGCCACTCGTAGCCTATTTCGGCTGTCAGGAGCAGATGTATGGTGCTGTTGGCACTGCGCCCCGATTGAGAGTAGGGAGTGTCCATAATACCCGTACCGGGCTGGTTATGCACAGGTACGCCATAAGCGGGGTAGAAAGCCACTATATCGGCGTGGTCAACGGTCTGGTCGTATCGGTCGTATGCCAGCCATAGCAGTTTAGGACCTATGTTGACGGTAGCACCGTGTGTTTGCAGCGCAAACAACAAGGGCACCGATACGCCGACGGCTTGGTGTTTTTCTTCGGCATGTGCCGATGTGGTGTATTGAATGGTATTGCCGAGGTAGTCCTGACGTGTGAAGTGGTCGGTGAGGTCACCTTTCAGTTTATATGCCGAATAGGAGGCACCTACACCGGCATGCAGTCCCAATTGGGTATATCGTCCCACCCGGCAGCGCATGATATAGCGCAGGTCTAATCCGCCTTCGGGCGACCAGGTGTGTGTGCCGTTCTCTATTTGCCAACCGGCAGCACCGCCTTGCAGAGCCACCTGCAAGCCTTGCCCTTGTGCCCACAGACCCAAAGGTAAACATAATAATATGACGATGCCCCAATGGCGCATTTTTTGTCTATCAACTATCAACTACTGACTCACCATATACCGCAGGACACATTCGCCATTTTTGTCGGTTATCTTGACGATGTAATAGCCGGGCAGGTGCTGGGCAGACAGGG
>JAKSMY010000066.1 GCA_024400275.1 Paludibacteraceae bacterium
CTGCTGCATATAGCAAATATATGAGTGGAAAAACACTCAAAAAAGCAGGTTGGGGCATTTTAGGTGCAGGACTCGCCTTGACAGTAGGGGGAGCAGTAATGTTAAAGTTATCCGATTCTTATCTTGCTCGCCGTAATCAATCTATAGATATGTACGATTTTATTGAGTATGAGGAGAAATCATCCGACTTAATGACAGGAGGTTGTGTTCTTGTTGCTCTTGGCCCCTCTGCAATAGCAGCAGTGAGTGTGCCTTTGCTTTGCGTAGGCTATCGTCGTACCAATCATGCACATGAGATATTTAATCGCCAATGTGCTACGAAAGAGAAATTGACACTCAATTTACAAGCCAGTCAAAATGGTTTAGGGTTGGCACTGAATTTCTAATCTAATCTTAATAATCGTCAGTCGCCATCGTGCATTGTGCATTGTTAATCGCCAACTGCAATAAGTATACGATGAGTATAGGATGAGTATAGGATGAGTATAGGATGAAAGAGCCGGAATGCAGAGTGCATTTCGGTTCCTTAATTATAAGAATCGTAATATCCGTCAGCCGATATCGCTCCAATCGTTGGAAAATAATCAATAGTTAGTGACAGCAGTGACAGAGGGACAGCAAATTCTTATAATTATTAATCCTCGTGCGTAGGAGTATATAAAAGTATATGCATATACTGTCACTGCTGTCCCTGTCACTCTATGAAAAATAGTAAGTTTTTGAGCGTTTCGAATGAGTCTTTGATGAGTGTCGAATGAGTCTTTGATGAGTGTCGAATGACCCTCGACTAAAAAAATGCGAGATTGGACAATAAAAACACAAGTTCCATCTTAATAATCGTCAGTTTAGAGGGGGAGGACAGCAGCAATGCTGCCGTCCTCTAAACTAAAAACTTCTATCAACTGTCAATTATCAACTATCAACTACTCTAAACTACAAAAAAATTTGCATAATCCAAAAAAAAATTGTAACTTTGCATGGTTTTTTGGACAAGTATCGTAATATACCTACAATATGAAAAAAGCATTTATTATTTTGGCTTGTTTGCCTTTCTTGTGCTGCGGTTGCCTTACACACATTGTTACCGTAGCCCCTACGCCGGTTAAAACAACCACTGTTGTTACATCTCCGGCTCCTATACATACCACAACGGTTACCACACAAAAAGTACGCACCGTTACCACTGCCAAAGTAACCGCTATAAGCCAAGATCTATCTCTCTATTTAGACCTACAAGCAATTGGGGCGGCATTCGCACAATCTCTCACCGTACAGGATTTTGAGCAATTGCTTAACAATTCATCATACATGCTATCCAATTTAGATTTAAATAGAGACGGTTATATTGATTACCTACGCGTATTAGAGACCGTCAATGGTTACACACATATTTTCCTGATACAAGCCGTTCTCGGTGCCAATATTTATCAAGATGTTGCCACTTTAGTGTGCGAAATTCCCAATATGGCTCGCGCTACAGTACAGATTATAGGTTCTCCCTTTATATACGGAACCAACTATATCGTACAACCAACATTCGTCGCTATTCCTTATATATATAATCGTCTCGTAGTGGTTAATTACAAACCTTGGGCATCTCCTTGGTATTGGAATCATTATCCGACATGCTACCGTCGCCCTGCACCAATCGTCTTGAATCACTATCAAGCGTATATTACAACGTATATGACTAACCATCATTACTGCCATACCGTAACATATCCAACTCAATGTCACTACCCTGATTACGAGATTATCACACGCTCTATCAGGCGAAATGACTATAGCGCACAACATCCGGAAATGGAATTTTCAAGGCGTACTGCATCCGTTTCTTCTTCCAATTCCGGACGAATCAGTAATGCACGCGATATACGCACACAACAGGCAGCAGATGTAGTCACTACGTCGTCTTCTCGGAAAGCTGCGACCGGCACAACAACCCCTTCGTCACGCAGTACTACAACATCAACTCCTTCATCTTCAAGAAGCACAGCAGCAACATCTTCATCGCAATCTTCCTCCAGAAGTGCAGCAACAACCGCAACTTCTTCCTCAAGAAGCACTGCTGTTTCAACACCTTCACCGCAATCCTCCTCCAGAAGTTCCGCTAATGCTTCGCAAACCACTATTACAAGTAAAGTTAGCAATCGAGGAACAGCTACAACACGCACAACCACCACCCCCTCTTCAAGAACGTCCGGCACATCCGGCACGTCCAATACGTCCAGTTCTCGCAGTGCAGCCGTTTCCTCTTCTTCCAGACGACAATAATAATGCCCAAAGATATCTTTGAAAAAATACTCGTAACATTGTGGGTGATACTAATCATTTCCCTAATCGCCATCGTTCATTGTTACCACCCGTCATCTCCTTCTTCTTCAAATGAGGAAACGTGCTTGACCCCCGTTGTCATATCAAACTCCGTTGCCGAGCCCTTAAAAAAAGAAGTAAGCGAAGACTCCACCACAACGACCTCTTGCCGACACTTGGTAAGTTACAATGGAAGATATTTTCGTTATAGTACCAAATTTCGCGATAAGAACGATTTGCATCTTAACGCGGCACAAAGCATAGGTCTCAGTCATGGTCCGGAAAACAGAGCCGATGCCCGTAAAATGACACATCAATTAACGGAAATCAAAACCAATAATTACTATGTCGTGGAAGAATTGACACATTCTGTTCCGTACCTTGTTCCCACTGCCGCCAATCGATTGGACTCCATCGGGAAAGAATTTGCAGATATATTGCAACGAAACGGCTTGCCACATTATCGTTTTCGCGTGACTTCGATTCTCCGTACCCAGGAAGATATTCGCCGATTACAACGATGTAATCACAATGCCATTCCCAACTCCCCTCATAATTATGGCACAACATTTGACCTTGGCTATTGGCATTATGACAAAGTTACCCAAACTAATGATTCGATGACAGATGACAATTTGAAATTAGTGCTTGCTCAAACATTGTTAAATCAACAGCGAGCAGGACATATATACGTCAAATACGAATATAAACAAAGTTGTTTTCACGTTACTGCACGCAACTAAATAAGAATATGACTATTCTCGCAATAGAGACCAGTACCCAAGTATGCTCTGCCGCATGGTGCGAAGACGGACAATGTGTTAGAGAGCAAATACATATCCATGGCAGCAATCATGCTGCTCTCTTGCCTGTTTTTATTGAAGATATTCTCAATTACGCTAACCAACAAAATTGGCATGCCGATGCTGTCGCTGTCAGCGTAGGTCCGGGCAGTTATACCGGCTTAAGAATCGGGCTTAGCACAGCAAAAGGCTTATGCTATGGCTGGAACATACCGCTTATTCCCGTGCCGACATTGGACATATTATGCACTGCTGCTACAAAGATACATTCGCTCAACGGCATCTTGATTCCAATGATTGATGCACGAAGAATGGAAGTGTACACTTGTACCTACCAAAACACGAACAATCATCTCGAAAGATTAGAAAAAATACAATCCAAAATCGTAGAAGATAATCAATGGATACCTTCTAATCAAGATTCTTATTATTTTGGAGACGGTGCAGACAAATGCCGTCACATCTTAGAATCTAACAAATGCCACTACATAGAGGATATTATTCCTCAAGCATCTGTCATGGGGGCTTTGGTAGAGCAACAGCAATATCCAATGATTAAAGAAAAAGAATTAGCATATTATACTCCTTTCTATCTTAAAGATTTTATCGCAGCACCTATTCATATCAAAGGCCTGAAATAACATGAAGAAGATATTTATTTGCATATTATTTTGTATTGCACTGACAAATTGCTCCACCCAAAAGAATACGGGTGCATCACGCGCTTGGCACCAATTAAAAGTTATTCACAATGTTCAATTTAACGGTGAGCAACTTTATAAAGAAGGCATAGAGGCTCTCAATCAAGGTCACACAGACAATTTTGCTGTCACATTACCTCTTTATCCTGTTAGTGACCACCAAGCAGCCGAAGCAGCCTCCTCGTCTATGGATAAAGCCATTGAAAAATGCCGGAAATCTATTAAACTGCATTCCATCAAAGCACGCCCAAAAATAAATCCTAAAAAACGCAAAAATGCCAAATATCAAAATTGGCTGAAAAACACTGAATTCAACAACCAATTATATCGTGCATGGTTGATGTTGGGAAAAAGTGAATTTCACAAGGGTGATTTTTTAGGTTCAGTGGGAACTTTTCGATATGTGGAGAAACTTTATGAAAACGATCCTAACATGGTGGCATTATGCCAATTGTGGGTAGCACGCGCATACGGAGAAATGGGCTGGATATACGAAGCTGAAGACGTACTCAACAAAGTAAAAGTTGATGACCTGAAATTCAAGAACAAAGGATTCTATTCTGCCGTTTCAGCAGATATTCTTGTCAAAGGCAACAAATATAAAGAAGCAATCCCCTTCATTAAAGTTGCCAAACGTGACGAAAAGCGCAAACAATATCTGCCCCGTTTCGAATATGTTTTAGCACAATTATATCAAGACAACGGGCAAAATGAAGAAGCCCGTAATGCCTATAAACGTGCTTTCCGTCTCCACCCAAAAGACGTAGCCATGGATTTTAATGCTCGCATACATTATGCGGAATTGAATGGCGACACAGCAAAAAGTATTAGGCAGTTGAAAAAAATGACAAAGTTATACAAATATCGCGATAACCTTGATCAGTTATATGGAACTATCGGCAATATATATCTTGCCCACAAAGATACTCTTCATGCCTTGGATTGCTACCAAAAAGGCATTGAAGAATCTACAAAAAGCGGAAATGAAAAAGGAGAAATACTAATTATAGCAGGTGATTTATATTATGACTTCACAGATTATGCTAAAGCCTCTCCTTGTTATAAAGAAGCCGCCACTATTATTTCCGCAGACCATCCTGCCTATCGCAGGGTGTCGCACCGTAGTGAAGTTCTTGACGAAGTTGTAGTAGAAACACAAACCATTCAATTACAAGATTCTCTGCAACATCTTGGTTCTCTACCGCAGGAGGAGCAACTCAAAATCATAAACCAGTTGATAGCAGACTTAAAAGAAAAAGAAAAACAAGACTCTATCAAATTAGCAGAAGCAAACCGCCAAAATGAATTGGAAAGTAAAGGCGGATTACAAAGCGTGGATATGAGTCGTATGCTTGGAAATCGTACCGGAGAAGCAGCCAATTGGTATTTTTATAACCCCCAACTTATGCGCTCCGGACAACAAGAATTTATACGTAAGTGGGGAAACCGAGTTCTGGAAGATAACTGGCGTCGATTAAGCAAAACCAACACTACATCTATAAGTGACATAGATAATTTTGCCGATTCGCGAGCAGATAGCATTGCCAACAACGATTCGACGTCCCTTCTTTCCGGCAATGATTCCATCATTATTCCAAGCACGGACATCTATAGTCCGGAATATTACTTGCAGCAAATTCCCAAAACTCCAGATGACTATGCCAACAGCAATGCCTTGATAGCAGATGCCATGTATAACCTCATATACATTTATCGCGACAAAGTCGGAGACGAGAAGATGAGTTACCAGACATGGCAAGAGTTCTGCCAACGTTTCCCCCAAGACGAGCGTATGGTAGATTTATACTATGATCAGTATCTGACTGCTTTGCGGCTTCATCAAGATGATTCGGCAACCATTTATCGCAATGAGATATTGAATCGCTATCCCGAATCTCCACAGGCTAAGATAGTAAGTGACCCGAATTATTTTGAATCACTTCGCCGTATGGCGATAGAGCAGGATTCCTTGTATGAATCGACATATAATGCATACACGCATAATGCTTTCGCACAGGTCAAAGCCAACAAACAATATGCAGAGTCTAACATTCCTCTAACACCGCTTATGCCACGTTTCTTGTTTCTTAATGCTATAGCTACTGCAAAAACAGAAGGGCAAATACCCTTTAAGAATGCACTACAAGATATGGTAGATAGATATCCTGAGAATGAACTTAGTGCAATGGCAAAGGATATGTTAGCCATGATGAACGAGGGATTAACGGCGCAAAAAGGGAATACGACCTCAACACTTACCGCACAACGCCAACAAACCACCACACCTACTCCTTCTGCAAGTGACCTGACAGCTACCTTCTCTAAAGAAAAGCAAGGAGAAAGTTTGCTCTGCATCGTTATTCCTAACGATGAGGAACAACTTAATAATCTATTGTACCAAGTGGCATTGTACAATTTTACCCAATTCCTCATTAAGGACTTTGATTTAACAAAAGTACCTATGTTTACTATTGGCTCATGTGCTTTAGAAGTATCCGGATTTGAGTCATTAGAAGAAGCAGAGTGGTACTTATCTTTGTTAAATGAAAATGCCGAACTAAATGTTCTTTTCAAGCAAATGAACGCTCAACTTATTCCTATTACTCAAGACAATCTCCAATTGATTAATCGTCCATTTACATTAGATGAATATATAGACTTTTATCAACGTTTGAAACCTTAAATTTCATTCTTTATCCGGTTAATAGATGTCATACTACCTCTTGCTATTCGAGATGTGTACACTTATAGTGTACCGGAAAGCATGCCATGCCCTCAATCGGGCATGCGTATTTTGGTACCACTTGGACGGAAAGTAGCTGTCGGTATTGTTCTGGATGACCACAAACAGCCGATAGACCCTGCTATACATATTCGTGATATCATACAGATATTAGATTCCTATCCTATTCTTACCAAAGAACAAATTCATCTTTGGACATGGATAGCCGATTATTATATGTGTCCCATTGGAGATGTAATGGCGGCTGCATTACCGGCAAAAGCTTTGGATTATCACTACACAATGGACAGCTGTTCAAAAAGGAAAATCAATTTAGATACTTTTTCAGACTCAACAGAACCTTTTAAGACATTAACGACTGCCCAACAAATAGCCAAAGAACAAATCTTACAACAGTGGCAGAAACATGATATTGTGTTACTTCAAGGAGTTACTTCTTCCGGAAAAACAGAGGTATATATTCATCTGATTGCAGACATACTTGCACAGGGGAAACAAGTATTATACCTCGTTCCTGAAATAGCTCTTACCACTCAACTTACCAATCGCCTGCAACGTGTATTCGGGAATATGTTACGAGTTTATCACTCGCGTATTACAGATGCCCGGCGCATGGAGATATATCGTCAACAACGTTTAGACCCACACCCACGATTGATTGTTGGTGCAAGATCGGCGGTGTTTTTACCGTTTACCAATCTCGGACTTATTATTATAGATGAGGAACATGAGTCTTCCTATAAGCAACAGGAACCGGCACCACGTTATCATGCTCGTTCCGTAGCATCTATTATGGCACAACAGGTTGAAGCCCATGTTCTCCTTGGCACAGCCACACCATCTATAGAAAGCCGCTATAATGCCGAGCAAAATAAATATGGTTTTGTATCGCTCTCGGAACGCTATCAGGGATTACATCTCCCACATATCACCTTGATAGACTTGCAACAACAATATCATCGTTTAGAAATGATTGGACACTTCTCCAACCCATTGATTGTACGTATAAAAGAGGAGTTAGAGAACGGAAAACAAATCATTTTATTTCAAAATCGTCGTGGCTATGCGCCATACATCCAATGTACACAATGCGGCACTATTCCCAAGTGCGATGACTGCGATGTCAGTCTAACTGTTCACAAAAACATTCGACAACTCGTTTGCCATTACTGTGGTAAAAGCACTCCTATACCGACAATATGTCCACATTGTGGAGGAGAAGTACAGATACATGGTTTTGGAACAGAACGTTTGGAAGAAGAGGTACAAACACTTTTCCCGCAAGCACGAGTAGCACGTATGGATTTAGATACCACACGCAAAAAAAACGATTATGAAGATATTATCACCGCCTTTTCCAATCATGAAGTAGATATACTTATCGGCACACAAATGGTAACCAAAGGACTACATTTTGATGATGTCAGTTTAGTAGCCGTTCTGAATGCAGATCAGTTACTTTCCCAACCGGATTTTCGGAGTACGGAACGTGCATATCAGATGTTGGAACAGGTTAGCGGACGAGCCGGACGAAAAGGCAAACAAGGAGAGGTCATTATCCAAACTTTTGACGTTCAGAACGCTGTTTTTCAATATATTAAGCAGCACAATGCAGAAAAGATGTACCATGACCAGATAGCAGAACGTAAAACATTTCATTTTCCTCCATTTTATCGCCAAATCAGCATTACGATTCGTCATGCTGATATGAATAAACTTAATATCGCAGCCGCATTTTTTCAGGAACGACTAAGACTGTCATTTGGCGATAGGATTACACAGGTTATTACTCCATCAATAACACGCATTCAGAAATGGCATATTCGCCAAGTTCACTTACGTATTGAAAAACAAGCCAATTGGAACAAAGCAAAGCAAATACTCTGTCAACAAATAGAGTACTGTTCTTCTATCTCTATTTTCAAAGGGGTTCAGATACTACCGGACGTTGATCCATTGCAGTAACCAATCAAGTATATCATACGTCGCGCACTCTATCCTCATACATGTACCAAACACCGTTTGGTAGTAAGTACTCGGATGAGTACGCTCCTCCCCAACACGCAAGCGTGCCGGGGACCCCATTAAGGAGAGTAGGCAGCAACGCCACATAAACAAAGAAGCCCTGAGATTTCTCTCAAGGCTTCTGAAAGTGGAGGCTACCTGTCGCGCACTCTATCCTCATACATGTACCAAACACCGTTTGGTAGTAAGTACTCGGATGAGTACGCTCCTCCCCAACACGCAAGCGTGCCGGGGACCCCATTAAGGAGAGTAGGCAGCAACGCCCATAAACAAAGAAGCCCGAGATTGCTCTCGAGCTTCTGAAAGTGGCGGCTACCTACTC
>JAKSMY010000067.1 GCA_024400275.1 Paludibacteraceae bacterium
TAAAGTTCAGTTGCAGCATCTTCGGAGCTCCTGCGGTATAGGTGTAACTGAGAATGATCACATCTTCTTCCGCGCAGATGGTATCCACTATTGCCACGCTTCCCACAAGTTTCTCGCACTCCGGTTCGGGAGGAATAGGAGGAGTGCAGTCTTTGACGTGCAATACGAGGGTGAGGATACTATCGCACTCCTCTCCCTGTCCGGGAGCGATAATAGTATAGGTGTCGGCAGTGGTATAGTCTTTTCCTCGCCAAGTATAAGTCTCTCCTTGGCAGATGGTGTCGTATATTGTTTCAAGGTATTTCTCATTCACTGTTAAATCAAGGTGGGCGTAGATGCTATCGCACCCTTTTTTATTGAGGAGTGTGGTATCGTACGTATCCGCTATAGTCAGTGTGCGTCCATACCACTCATAGGACCCGCCTTCGCAGATTGCAACTTCCCGATTATCTGTTATAGGTTTGTCGGAGACATATACCTCCAAATAGGCAGTGGAGTCGCATTCGGCAGCATTGGTTGTTTTGTAGTTATACGACCCCGCAGCTGTTATCTTTTGCCCGTTCCAAGTAATGGGTAGGTCTGTGTAGCAGACATAGGTAGTGTCGTACGATACGGTAGGTATATTGACGGTTAGGATGAGGGTTAGAACGCTGTCGCATTCATAGCCCAATCCTTGAGCGGTAATGGTATATTCTCCTGCATTTGTATAGTTTTGTCCACGCCAAGTATAGGTCTCACCTTGGCAGATGGTGTCGTATTTCGTTTCGAGGTAGTTTTCCTTAATCGTCAAGTGAAGCGTGACGATGGAGTCACACGCATTAGCATTTTTGAGCATAATCGTGTCGCCATCGACGGCTTCTTTCCCGTGCCAGACAAACGGTGTTTCGCAAGTCGTAAGGTACTCTGCTCCACAGGTCTTAGGCAGCACATTTACTTTCAGTGTGCATACACTGTCGCACCCCGCAGCATTAAGGATAACGAAGGAGGTATCGGTTTGGGTGGTATATACCGTATCGTTCCACGCAAAACTCTCTCCCTCGCAGATGGTGGTAATTAAGGTACTGTCGGTGGGGGTACAGATGATTTCCGGTATAGTTGGGTTGAGAGGGTTAATTCCCCAATTATCATTTTGGTTGCAATCTTTTTCTTCTATCGTCAGTACATATATACGTACACAATCGTCGCCCTCGAAAACACTATCGCGGAATTCGCCCAGCGTCTTAAACACTTTTCCTCGCCATACGCAACTATCACCACCATCCCGACAAAGCGTCGATTGCTCGTAAACGACTTCCGGTTGTGCAAAAACCGCATGCAACATTGTGACACTATCGCATCCCCAAATGGACGGAATCGTGTCAGGATAGAGCCCCGCCCGGGCAATCACTCGTCCTTTCCACTCAAACGACTTGCCATAACAAGTGATGTATTCATGCTTTAAATAAGCCGGCAACACGTGTTCGTTTAATTCGTAAGAAAGCGTTCCTCCGCACTCCGGATCGGTTATGGAATAATATAAAGTCGTGTCGCCTTCAAGCGCAAAATGAGTTTGCCCGTTAATGACTATTGGCGTATTAGTACAAATTGTATCATATAAGATAATGGGGGCATCTCTATCTATGTGAAGCGTTTGTTCCGTACTATCTACAAGGCAATCCCAGTCGTACAAGCAGCACTTGAGTTTGATGGTATAATCGCCCGATTGAGAAAGTATAAACGGAGTAAGCAACTTATAATCGGTTGTGGATATTTGCCCCTTATACTCAAGTCCGTCAAATTGCCACAAAGCGCGGTCTACGTCTTCAGAAACATTCTTGATATATACTGTATCAGCACAGAATCCACGGTGGATATCGAAATCCATTTTCGCTTTCGGGTGAGGTTGCGTACCCTTGGCGGCAACGCGGGTAGCACAGACAAAAGTCTCATTAACCGACAAGTCGCAATAATACATTTCTTCGTCATAAGGCGGAAACACCTCTATGGTTCGTTCGGTGGAGATAACTGTATTTAAATCGGATGCCCTGTACCAACGATAGAAGAATCCTTCCGGGGCAATGAATTGTAATTTCCCGTCTTCACAAGCGTTGATGAGTATCCGTTTGGGTTGTGTCTTGAAAGTGAAGTAGCATAGCCCAAAATGTTGGGCTTGCGCACAGTCGAAATTCTGTACGCGAATAATAAGAGTTTGGTTATGATAGGGTGTTAGGTCTATTCCTAACGATGCCCAATCTAAGTACTGAAACCTTGTGGGCTCCACCACGCGGTCTGCGGTAAGCCACGGATAAGTAAACTTCTTCCATTCCGGATTGCCGGGGATATGTCCTTGTATCTCTTGCCCCTCCAGAGAAAACTTAAAATGCATACAAACACTATCAATTATTTGTCCCTCCTCGTCTAAGATGGAGAATGCAGCCCCTGCCCCTCGTTCATGACTCTCTTGTAAGATGGGCATAAACTGAAAAACAAGAATTGAATTAAGGTTTGTATCTACGCGGATGGTGTATTCGACATCCTCCACACCGCACTGCGTGTAATAATTACCAAGACAAACAGATTTCGTGGCACCAAGAGGTGCTTCCGGCAGTATCGAGTCCGGAAAGGCTGAACAACTCGTAGGATTGTCAATCACATTAATATGCGTCGCCGCACTCCACGGGTCGCCGGTCATAACTCCAACGTAAGAATATCGGTCCGGATAATTAGTGGTATCTCCGTTAGAATCCGCGTAACGGCAAATTACATTATCAGCCCATAGATCAGTGAAATCAAAATCTTGCGTAGGCAAAAGAACATTGTCAGCCATGCCGAAAAGACACGACTGACAAAGTATTAGCGCTAATGTACGCAAGTTTCGCATTTATTTGACCTTATTACCTAAGATTGTATAGAGGTACCCGTTTGCGCGGATGTAAAGGGCATTGTTGTGGATATACTTGGTAACCTCGTTCGTCGCTTTCTGCGAGTTCAAGGAAGTAGGAGTCTTATGAGCAGTATAGATGCGGATTCCGTAATTGGAGTTGGTGCCGGCTTGGAGGTCTAACTCATAATCGGCAGCCAGGGTAGCGATTACCATATTGCTATAAGTCAAATAGATTTCCACTTCGTCGTTGACGGATGCGCTCAGCGTATATTTGCCCTCTTTCGGAGCAAAGAAACTAATCGGATAATTGATTTCCATTGCGCTCGGTACATCCATCGCGCATAGCGCTTGTCCATAACCGTTAGCCCAGACATAAGCGTCTTGGTTGCCGCCCATAATCTTTACCAAATCTTTTCCAATCTCGTATCCCTCAGTAGCCGTCTCGCGAGCCGTGAGATACAAAGCGTCTGAACGAGTGCCGTCCGCTAATGTAATGCAGCAGCGCAGTACATCGTCTTCGGTCTTGGGAGCTCTGAGCGTACCCAACGTTTGCGGTTCAGTCAAAATGAGCGTCTTTTGCGCCCCAACTTGAACGAAGAACGGGCAAGCAACCACAAAGGTGTTGCCGGCAAACGGAATAACATTATAGGCACCGCTTGCGCTGGTGTTGTCATAAACTTGAGCATAATCGATATCAGAAACCGCTGCATTTGCATACGTCAGCAACGGATTGGCAACGGCATTCCAACCGCAGTTATAGATGTCGCCGCTATTATACTCGGGTAAAACCATAGCTGTAGTAGAACCAAAGTCTCCGGTCTTGGCGAAGCGCCAAACGTTTTCGTTGCCGTCAATGCCAATCATATAGAACTTGCCTGGAAGCAGAGCTCCTTCTTCTTTCTTTACCCAACCATTTTCTTTCGAACTAGCGCGCAGCGTGCCGTCATATTCCCAAATCAGCATATCAACCATACTCTTTAGTATAGAATTAGGAGCAGATTGACGACGCAAGGACTCTACACTTGTTTCGAACGGAACGGCAAAAGCATAGTACTTATTCGGGTCAGCAATCGCCTTCTCCGGTTCCAGTTGGAGGTCGTAATATGCGTTGGCAAATGTCAATGCGGCTACATTATGTATTTGCGAGGACTTCCCCTTCGTGGAGGTGATAACCAAATCTTTTGCAGTGAGATTGCCGGTAAGATTGAGGTCGCCCATTAAACCAAGGGAGATGTTGCCAATTGTTTTGTTATTACCATTCATCCGGATGGGCTTGTTGATGATAATATCCTCCTCTACATCGGCAAGAATCTTTATCTCATCTTCCTTGTTCGCAGCAGCAATAGCGTCGGCAATGGTGTTAAACTTGGTTGTTGCGATACTTGCCACGGCTTGATCCAAAGCAAATGTAGCGCCGTAGGTCTCTTTGAAAGAAACAGAATACTCAATCACGCGCGGATTGGTGGTAGAGCCATCTTCCCAAACCTTAAACACATAACCCTCATTGGGAATTGCCGTCAGTGTGACGCTACATTCATCTTTTGTGACAGTAACAGAGCCTGCTTCAATTGCCGGAGTAGCAATTTCATCAGCCAACTCCCCCGTTTTGAAGATTGGATAAATATCCTCATCTCCCTCCGTGTAGGTTTGAGAGACTTCGGCAGTATTATCAGACCATCTAAATGCTGCGCAAGAGGCGGGTTGTGCGGTCAGCGTAAAAGTCTTAGTTCCCGCATTGGAGGTCACGACTTTTACCGAACCATGGTCAGGCTTAATTTGAGCCGTTTTACCAAACACCGCGGTGAATGTAGTATTAGTTCCTTCCGTCTCTGTTAAAATGTGGTTAAACGGATTCGTTGTCGAATTATTTTCTAACCAATACAAAAACTCGTATCCATCCTCGGCTACCGCCTCGATGCTATAAGTAACTCCGTCAACTAATGTTGCCGTCACTTTTCCACCTACGCCATCGGTAGATGTTTGTTTACCATTCTCAGCCATCAGCGACATTGCGCTTACGGCTAAAAGTAAAAATATGTATTGAATCTTTTTCATCGTTGTAGCATATTTAATTAGTTAGTTAGCATCATGAACGAGACGAACGGGCAGGTAATCGCTCGTACTTCGATTACCAGTACCCTCATAAGAACTGTTTTGAATAATTGGAGCAACATACACTTTTGACGAACTAATGGTGCTTGTATGATAAATCACCTGAGGTGCATTATCTGTGGCAGAATTCTGTTTGCTATAACTATAAGAAATATATCCAACCGCAGGCAAAAATACCGCACCGGCTTTTTCCATGGCGTCCCAAATTTCTCCATCATAACTGTTTGTTGCATAACCAGATGCGCTAGAACTCCAACCTTCTGGTTTTAAATCATCATCTTCACCTGTTCCCCAAGTCCAAACATCCGGTAACAATATTAAGCCCGGGATATTATGGACTTTCCCTCGCGCACGCAAATCAGAAGCACGCTCTCTTCCATTAACGACATATGACCATTCTTCTTGCGTTAAGGTTCTCCACATTTCCGGAACATTACCACCATTCTCTATTGCATTATATTGCCCCCAATCATAATCATGTAAATTAGGCCAATTCGACAAGTAATTAGGTTCGCTTTGTTTTTTACCAATAAAACCAGGAACCGGCTCATAGGTACTTGTTCCCGATCGAAACATATCTAACCATATCCCAGTTCTTGAGACGGATTGTGAATTAACCGTATAGGTAATTATCCCCCACTGATTCTCGGCAAACCGGAAACGACCTTGACCAGCACCCAAATAACCAACCGATGCAGGAATTATATCTTTCCCCTCAGGTTTTACTGCATGCCAAGCATCATTTCCATCCTCTTCACTGATTTGAGTTGTCCATTGTAAATTACCTTTGGAGAAAAACACTTGCTTTCCATCAGAATTAACAGAGAACAATCCATTAATCGCTCCTTCCGGTGCCACGGGAGCACAGTTTTCAACAGTCACGATCAAGTCATAATCTGTAGTGCAACCGGATGCTTTTTCGACGGAATAACTTCTTTTGATTTTTCCATCATTATCAACATCTTTAATAGCAAATGGACCTACTATTTCTGTTCCAATTGTCCATGTCTTGGAATTCAATAAGGTATTGCACACCGTTTCCTCTATCAAATGATAATCTTCCGGACAATACATCAAATTTAACGAGGCGGTACTAATCGTCTGCGCTTGCAGCATTAGGGTAGTCGCAGCTACTATCGTGAGTAAAAATAACTTTTTCATAACTTATTTATTTTTAGGTTGAACATCCGTCACCAAGCGAACAGGGTAAAGCCATGATGTTGCATTATCTGTTTTTTGCGGGAAAGCGTCCGTTTTAGTCGCCGTAACTAAAACAGAAGACACTTTGTCTTTATGACCATCCCCATTAGCGGTACTTGATTGGTAAAACCAACTTGTACTTGGGTGGGTTGGTGCGTCACTTTTTAAATCAAATCTAATCGAACCACAAGCAGGCAAGAAAACGGCCCCAGCTTCTTCTAACTGTTTCCATTCGTCAATAGTAAATCTATTATATAAGTTATCTTTGTTTACAAGAACTTGATTGGGCTTCCATTTTTCGTGTATTTCTTCACTAATGCCACTCCAAGACCAATCATCCGGCAAAAAGATTACACCATTTGTATGTTCTTGATCACTAAAAGTTTGCTTAATTTGTGCACCAGCACTCAAATTTATACGCTTAGCCCCCGTAAATAAGTAATACCATTCATCTTGAGAAAGCGTACGCCACATACCCGGTTCATTACCACCATTTTCGATAGCATTAAACATTCCCCAATCGGTATCGTCACTCCATTGAACCTGATAGCCTGTAGTTTCTGTTCTTGCAGCTAGGATAGGACTACATACTATATTGTTGATGAGAGCACCACTAGACGCTGCACGAAACATATCAATCCATATGCCCTCAATTGCTCGCATACTTTGTATTTTATTGTATTGGGTTCCATACTCATAATTCTCATACCGAACCACCTCCCATTGTTCCGGAGCGAAACGGAAACGACCTTGACATTCAACGATTTCATCTAATTTTGGATTCTGACCAATATATTTTACTTTATGGTAAGGTGTTCTTATTTGATCAGGATCATCATCCTCATATATGGAATACTGTAAATTTCCCATAGAGAAATAGACTTGCTTATCATCAGAAACAGAGAAAATTCCCTTGCAAGCGCCAATAGGCAGGCACAGATTAACGGTGACATCTAAGACATAATCCGTTGTGCATCCTGTTCCGTCGTTTTTATCTATGGACACGACATCAGAAATCTTACCATCATGAACATTGGCTGCCGTATAGGATTGTTTGTTATAATCCCAAACGTAAGGCAATTCCGTATTGCAAATCGTCTCAATGGTATAGTGCTCATCGGGCTTGCAATAAGTGAGCGTCACAAAAGCGGTGTTGTCCTCTTGTGCCGAGAGGGTCATCGCCAAAAGAGCCGCCACTACGAAAAAGAAGATTTTTTTCTTTGCCACAAGGGCACGAGTAATTTCATTTTTCATAATAGTATAGTTTTTAAATTGTTTACACTTGTTTGGGGGCTTTAGTCTGCGGATTTAGTGGTGTTTCAGGAGTCACACTTCCGCCACTGACACCACTGGTCATACCGGGAATCATAATCTCAACTCCTCGTAAATTAACCATTTGGGTTTCGGGTTTTAAATAATGTTTCATATTGTTAATCGTTTAAAATTATTTTTTTCAGTGCTGTATACAAAAAGTAGCACCCATCCGGACAAGCCGGACAGGTGTTACCTATCTAATTCTATTTCGTTGCGAAGAATTACCCCCCCCCTAAAACAGCAACCATTCGCTGCCCAAAGGAGCGATTAGTAAGCGATAATATTTGTGAGTTGGTGATCATTTCTTTATCTCGATTCCTTCACGGGCAATGCTACGCAATAATGCCGGATTTTTAATACGATGAATGGCATTAAGATCCACTGTATATGGCAAATATAAATCGTCAATCTGTGTATCTAACTTTGCCAAATCAGGCAACGACAACGATGCACCCACTAAAGCAATATCTATATCCGAATAAGGTTGATTTGTTCCACGAGCACGAGAACCATAGAGGATAGCCTTCTCTACCCCTTTATACGTCAAAAGAACCGATTTCAATTGACGGAGTTCCGTGTCAGTCAAACCAAACATTATTCAAATAAGTCCTTAGATTGAGATATTATTTTCTTTGCCATAGCCAATTCAAATGCAGAAAGCACCGAGTAATATGAGTTCACAATCTTAGTAATCGTTTCACTTGCCAATTGCTCATCATAATCATGACTAGTCTCGTTACGACTGCGCAACATCTCCAGCCAGACTTGCCCATTTTCTGCGATATGATTATTACATGCCCAACGGATAGCATCACGTGACCCCGTAATCCCTAATTCACCTTGATACTCAGCATACGCTTTCATCAATTTCCACGCTAACTCATGCGTAAACTCGAAACGCTGAATCATAGAGTCTTGCTCGAATTCATTTAAAGGACGTTTCTTGCTTTCGTTAACAATGGTTGTCAGACGACCGAGAGCTTTTTTATAACTCTCGTAGCGTTGCTCCCAACGAGGATATTTGTTATTATCATCCATGGTCTTGCTTTACAAAAAAATCTTATCAAATTCGAGTGCAAAGGTACAACATTTTTTTCATATGTGCAAATTTTTCTGCGATTTTTTTGCAAAATTAAAGAATAATGCTTACTGCTCGAATCCTAATACGTTAAACTTCTTGGAACCGCGGAGGAAGAGAATTTGACCATTCTCCATTATTTTGGTGGAGAGGGGTAGAGGAGTAGAGGTGTAGGGTAAATCCATAGGGGCATCGAGGACTTCAACCGTACCATTCTTAATCTGTGCTTTCTCGTTGTTATAGTTCATGATATACCCGTAAAGGCAGACATACTCCCCTACTT
>JAKSMY010000068.1 GCA_024400275.1 Paludibacteraceae bacterium
GCAAGGTGTTGGCTGACCTGGCTATGAATCAGCCCAAAGCGTTCAAAGCGATTGCAGATAAAGCGAAGAAGTCGCTGTAAAAAAAGAGGGTGCGCCAAAAGTGCACCCTGCTTTTTGAAAAATCCCTCGAACCCTCGAACCCTCGATTCCTCGAATCTTCGAATCCTCGATCCCTCGAAAAAATCGAAAAAAAATAAAAAACAATGAAAAAACTCTTACTCCTTATTTTGGCTGCCGTTGCGGTGAATGTATCGGCGCAGAAAAATGAACTGCGTTATGTGGATGCGTCGCAGTTCCGTATCATTAACAAAGGTTGGTCACAGACTGCTACTCCGTACAACCGTCTGCCGGCGTACATGCAGGACACGGTTCGTAAGAACCAGTGGTGGCTGTATAACCATTCGTCGGGTGTGGCTATCCGCTTTGCTACCAACTCGGTACGCATCGGTGCGCACTACAACCTGATTAATAACTTCCACATGCAGCACATGGCAATGACCGGTATCAAAGGAACCGACTTGTACTATTGGAATGAGGAAGGTAATATCTGGGAACATGTGAACACGGCTCGTCCGCAGGAGAAAAATGGTGTGGCTGATTCGATTCAGTCCAAGATTTATGTGGAGAACTTGGATGGCGAGATGCATGAGTTTATGTTCTATCTGCCTTTGTATGATGGAATCAACTGGTTCCAAATCGGTGTTGATTCGGGTGCGGTGATTACTTATCCGCAGATTGAGAATCCGCGTCGTGGTAAGATTGTTTGCTATGGAACAAGTATTATGCAAGGTGGTTGCGCCAGCCGTACCGGTATGGTTTCCACCTCAATGATTCAGCGCGAGTTCAATTTGGAGTGCGTAAATCTGGCAACCAGTGGTGAAGGTAAGATGGATATGTATATGGCGCGTGTGATGGCTACCATTCCGGAGGCTATTTGCTATGTGTTGGATCCTATTCCCAACTGCACGGCGGATATGTGCGACACGTTGACCTATGATTTTGTCAATATCTTGCGTCATCTTCGTCCTGAGGTGCCCATCATCATGGTGGAAGGACCTATATACCCGTATGCTCGTCACGATGCTTTCTTCAAGAAGTATTTGCCGCAGAAGAATGACAATTGGCGTAAGAACTACGAGAAACTGAAGGCTGAGAACCCGAAGGGTTTGTATTATGTTCCTTGTGACGGTTTGACCGGTCCTAATATGGATGGTACGGTGGAGGGCATTCACTTTACGGACTATGGTTTCCGCGCGTATGCGGATATATTAGAGGTGTATATCAAACAGGCGTTGGATGACACCGGAGTGGATTACAACCTCATTCCCGCTAATCACTTTGTGAAGTATTATTAAGAATTATTATCCGCGTATAGCATCCCTGTACGCGGACTTTTTTGTTTAACCATTATACAAAAATGATGAAACATTTATTCACTGTGTTATTGCTGGTATTTACCGGTAGTTCTTTATTCGCCGAGTCCATTTCCGTGACGGGAATCGTCCAAGATGCACAAACCGGTGAGTCGCTTATTGCAGCCTCTGTATCTGAACAAGGAACCACAAATGGTGTGGTTACGGATATAGATGGTAATTTCTCTTTAGTTGTGCAAGACGGAGCCAAGTTGGAGGTATCGTATGTGGGGTACGTGAGTCGGGTTATTGCGATTAAACAAAAAGGTAATCAGGGTGTGATAGCGTTAAATCCGGAAGCCTATGTGTTGGAGGATGTGACGATTACGGGACAATTGGCTGTTCAGCGTAAGACACCGGTTGCGATGAGTCAGGTTTCCGGCATTGAGATAGAAGAGAAACTGCTGGGTAATGCCGAGTTTGTGGAAATCCTTAAATCCACTCCGGGCGTACACTATAACCGCGAAGGCGGAGGCTGGGGCGATAGCGAAATCTTTATGCGTGGATTTGATAACACCAATATCGCAGTGTTGGTAAATGGTGTCCCAATGAACGGAATGGAAGATAGTAAGGTCTATTGGTCTAACTGGCAAGGCTTAGGAGATGTTACTTCTGTAATGCAAACGCAACGTGGTCTGGGTGCCGCCAAGATGAGTGCACCATCCGTGGGTGGTACGATAAACGTGATTACCAAAGGTATTGATGCCAAGAAGGGAGGAAGCATGAGTTATGCGTTGGGAAATGATGGTCTCAATAAGATTATGTTTAGTGTTTCGACCGGCCTGATGGAGAATGGTTGGGCGATTACAGTGCTGGGTTCCAAGACGTGGGGTGATGGTTATATCATGGGCACAGAGTATAGTGGATATAGTTATTTTGCCAATATATCCAAGCGCATTAATGACCGTCATCAGTTGTCGTTGACTGGTTTTGGTGCTCCTCAGTGGCATAACCAACGTGCTTACCAAAACGGCTTGACGATGTCAGAGTGGAACTCCATCAAGCGATATATGAAGGATGGCATGCACTGGTCGCGTTATAATCCGATGGCGGGAACGTTGCGTGGTGAGAAATTTAATGCCAATCACAACGTCTATCATAAACCGCAGATTTCGTTAAATCACGTGTGGCAGATTGACTATAAGTCCAGTTTGAGCACCTCCGCTTACGTAAGTATCGGCCGCGGATTCGGTTGGACGGCAGAGAATGGTTTGAATTCAACGCGCAGTTATTCTGATTTGACCAGTGCAGCCACGTATGGTAGATTGAAGAAGATTTTCTGGGATGAAGCAACGGGCGGGTTTGACTATGAGGCTGTAGTGGCAGAGAATATGGCAAGCGAATATGGTTCGCAATTGGTGTTGTGTGAGAACCGCAACTACCATAACTGGTACGGCTTGACATCTACTTATAGTAATCGCTTCCGTGATATGATTGATTTCACCGCCGGTCTTGATGTCCGTTACTACGAGGGCATACATAATGCCGTTATTTGTGATATGTTAGGTGGGGCTTATTATGTAGATGCTACTCGTTCCGGTAATGCTATCAAGGTGGAAAACAACAGTCGTAAGGATGACCCGAACTGGGTGTATGAGAAATTAGGTATAGGCGATGTGTGCTACCGTGACTACACGGGTTATGTGGTGCAGGAAGGTGCTTTTGTACAGGCAGAGTATGACAAGGATTCTTGGTCGGCATTTATTAATGGTGCTTTGAATTTGAATCACTACTGGAAATACGACCGTTATTATTATGACGAGGCTCATGCGATGTCGGATAAACTGACTTTCTTAGGAGGTACGGTTAAAGCCGGTGCTAACTACAACATCAATTCCAATAACAACATCTATGTGAATGTAGGTTATATCTCTCGTGCGCCGAAATTTGATAAGGGAGCGTTCATGAATGCATCTACATCTAATGTGGTCAATAAGGATGCCAAGAACGAGCAAGTAGCCAGTGCTGAGATTGGTTACGGTTTCCACACTTCGAAGGTGAATATCGCGGTGAATGGCTATTTCACTGAGTGGATGGATAAGACAATGACGGCTTACACGACCTTGGATAATCAAGAGACAGGTTATCTGAATATGACGGGTGTAAGTGCTCGTCACATGGGTTTGGAGTTTGAACTGAAAGCTCATCCTACTAAGTGGTTGGAGGTGAATGCGATGTTCTCTATCGGTGACTGGCAATGGGATAAAGATGGCGTCATCGGTTATTACTACGATGAACAGGGCACGCCTGTAACCAAAATGGGTGAATATACGACTGCCGGTTCGGAGGATCACGCTTGGGCAATGATTAATATGAAAGGTATCAAAGTGGGTGGTGCGGCGCAGACAACGGCTAACTTAGGTCTGACGTTCAAGCCGTTCCGTGGTTTCAAGATTGGTGCCGAATATACGTTGTATGACCGCAATTTCTCGTATTATAGTTTCTCGGGCTCGAACCTGAGTATCAACAAGTCTGTTGATGTGATGGCTCCCCTTAAGTTGCCTACAGGAGGTCAGATGGATATACATGCCAGTTATTCGTTTGATTTGGGCAAGTGCCGTGCAACGCTTGCCGGAAACGTGAGCAACGTGCTGGATCAGTATTATATTGAAAAAGCGTGGAATCCCTCTACGGTTACCAGTTCAAGTTTAACGGAAGCCACGATGGATAATATATACATGTTCTTTGCGTACGGTCGTACGTGGAACTTGCGACTCAAAATAGATTTCTAACGAACTAACACTCATGATTATGAAAAAATATATATTTAACTTAGCCCTTGTTAGCTTGCTGTTGTCGTCCTGTGCCGAATGGTCAATGCACCAAATCGAGCGTGAATTGACTGAGACCGACCTCAGCATTCAGGACGCCCGCCAGTTTGCTTATGAATTGGATGCCTCTGATTATGCGTCCGTATCAAAGAACGAAGAGAATATTGCCATTGCGTTGTCGTTGGATTCCGATTCGGTGGCTTACCGTGCCTTGCAAGCTGTGTCCACAAACAAATGTTTCAGCGACGAAGCGTCCGCTGACGTCTATCTGCCCGCTTTCCTGAAAAAACTGTATCCGCAATTATCCGTTGGAGCGCAAGGTGCCATAACCTTCCGTCAGAACACGGGCAAAACGACCTATCAGAAGCTCTTTGCTTCCTCTACGGCATACACCCTGACCAATGAAGACTACAAGTCCATTTGGGGTGGTCGCGGTGCAGATTATTTGGCTCCTACGGCAGAGACGAAGATTCCTGATTTCCTATCAGCCAAGTTCCCGTCAGCGGCGGACAGCAAGATTTTCGTCTTGACCTATCGCTATAGTGCTGAAGAACCTGATACTATTTATCCGCCACTTCCCTACGAATGTACTGTAGCCCAGTTGCTGGAAGCCGAGGAAATCGTTGAACACCAATTGTCCGGTGTGGTAGGAAAAGTGACTTCTACACTTTCGGGCAGGTTCTATCTGGTGGATGGTAACGACTCCATACTTGTGTACGGATTGACGGATGAAGACGGCAATCGTGTATGGAAAGATAAAGGCATCCAACAGGGTGATTTCATTACCGTGAAAGGAAAATATTCCGGTGAGAACGCAGAACCGCAACTGGTCGGTGCCGTGTATGTCAGCCATACGCCTGCCGGTAGTTATGCAAAGGCGCGTATGCCGCATTGCATCGCTGCTGATGAACAAGTGATAGCTGGTAAGACGGTCATCTACCAACGACAGAACGGCGTGTGGGTGCCCTATACCAATGACCAAGTGAAGGGTGTGGAAATTCTGCCCGAATCGGTCTATGAAGCCTTGGGCACGAATGTAATCAGCGACCCTGCTGCGACTATCAATATCTATTTGAAAAACAAGTATCCCTATGCAGCCGTAGATGATGACTACCTCGTCGTTTACATGGTGTCCGGCGGTTCAACGGCGGATGATTTCGTGTTTGATGGAACGGACTTTGTGATGGTATCCGGCTACGGAGATGAAGTTATGAACTTCCTGCTAAAGAAAGACAAAGGATGGCAGGCTGATATATCTACTTACCTCAACGAGCCGTTTATTGGTCACGGACAGGGCAATTTCGTGTTGCAAAATGTATTGCTGTCCGGTGCCTTGACCTATGTGTGGAAATACGACGCATCATACGGAATGAAGGCGTCCGCTTATTACGGAGGCAATAACGCTTCGGAAGCATGGCTGGTATCGCCTGCCATTAAACTGAAAAAAGCCAAACAACCGGCGCTCATC
This sequence comes from Paludibacteraceae bacterium, assembly GCA_024400275.1. Next base: position 5,652 of record JAKSMY010000068.1, read on the forward strand.
TTTGATATGACGCAGAAATACGCTGCCAACTTTGCAGAGGAATGTAAAGTGTGGGTCAGCACGGACTATGCCGGTGATGTGACCGCTTGTACGTGGACTCAGTTGCCATATTTGACCAATGAGGACGGGTCGCTGAACGTGCCGGATGGTAGCAGTTGGACTTTCCAATCCAGCGGTGAGATGTTGTTGACTGATTATATTGACCAAAAGATTTGGATAGGTTTCCAATACACCAGTTCGGATGTTGCTTCCGCTACTTGGGAAATAAAGAATCTGCTGGTGCACGAAATAGAGGAAGAAAATACAGAAAATGCAGAATAAAAAAGCCGTATGTGACGGTTTATATAATAAACATTAATCATTAACACAATTTTTATGAAAAAATTTTTAGTAATGTGTGCAACCGTATTGGTTGCAATGAATGCCGGTGCGGCAGTGACTGAGGTTATGACATGTGCAGAGGCGGCTGCAGCAGCAGCCTTGTTGGACCACAATGTACCGGGTACTGACTCTGTAGCGATTATCGGTTATGTCACCAACACGGATGGTACTATCAGTAAAGGTCAGCAGACTTTCTGGATGGACGATGAGAAGGGTAGCAAGAAGACGTTTGAAGGGTATTGGTGCAATCTGCCTGCCGATATGGTAGCAGCAAACTCTCCCCTCAATGTAGGTGACAGGGTGCAGATTGCCGGTTTCTTGATGCGCTATAATTCGACATACGAGATGAAAAACGGTATCGTCACCATTTTGGAACGGGCGACTGTCAAGATTGATACGATTCAGGCTACCGTTTGCGAGGCGATTGAGGAAGGTGAAAGTCTGAATGACGGCGATATAAGCGCAGAAGTATTTGAGATTAACGATATCGTGGCTGTTGTTGAGAACAACAATGATACCTATCATACGCAGACCTTTACGCTGGAATGTGTGGGAGATGATACGACCAAAATTATAAAACCGTACAATCTGTCAATGCAAGGTGACTATTGCGTTCCAGGCGACAGCGTTCGCATTCTGGGTAAACTGAAAAAATATGGTGATTTGGTAGAAGTTACCGGTCAGGGCTGGGTTACCAAGAAAGGTGATTTAAAGATTGACACGATTGACGCTACCGTTGATGAGGCGGTCGCTGCCGGTCTGTTGCTGGATAATAATATGCTTTCAAAAGCCGTTTATGCTGTTACGGGTTATGTAGATAGCATTGCTTCGGCTTATAGTGACGAATACAAGAACATGTCGTTCTACATGTGTGATGATATGTCCAATCCTAAATACGAGTTTGAAGGTTTCCAGATTACCGTTCCTGCTGACAACCAACCCAAAGTTGGAGACAAAGTGAAGGTTACGGGTAATATCCTGCACTATTACAAAGCCGCTGCGGATGACAAGCCGGAAATCCATACAATTGAGATTAAGAAAGGTGACTTTGAGATGATTGAGAGCACGGGTCTGCAATCTATAAAAGCAGTTCAGACGGCTACCAAGAGTCTAAAGAATGGTCGCCTGATGATTGAGCACAATGGAATGCGCTACAATGCTCAAGGTGCCAGAATGAAGTAAGTCTTAAGCGTATCTGCTAAAATAAGAGTGCCAAGGTGTCATATGACACTTTGGCACTATATTTTCTAACTTGTAGTCACCTGTATTGCGTCCTGTATTTATCGGTTGATTAACGGTTGATTAACGGTCGATTAATGGTTGATTCAGCATACGTGCTAAAGACCTTGGGGGCGGCGGATGGTTTGGATATAGTGTATCAGTTGGTGATACAGCGGCATAACGTCTTCCTGAACCGGCATGTCCATCATAAAGTCCAACAACCCTTCAGTACGCTTGGCACCGGCTTTGAATGTGGCATCTGCGTACAAATCAATATAACGCGTGGCTAATGAGTCCCCCGTACATACATCAAGGAATAAATCATATCGCTGACGACGTAAATCTGACAAAACCTCTTTCTTTGGTTTGCCAAACAAGGTGAAATCTTTCTTGCCCAAAATACGACTGGTCGGCAGATTGGGACTAAGCACTTCTTTCTTGTCACTGATACCCCACAGCACAACCGACTTGTCCTCCTGCTGTAAACACTTCTGCAACTCATGCATGGAGGCGTTCTTCTCCTGCACATCACTGGTGTACAGAATAAACATGGTTCGTACTTCCTCCCACACAGGCCAAGCGGCAGCACGTTGAGGACGATTCTTGAGTTGGGAGTTGAAAAGGTATTCTTTGAACATATCACTTACAAATTTACAAATTCTTTTAGCATAGCGAGGAAGGTATCTTCCGTCTTGAGTTCTATACCCAATTCTTCGGCTTTCTTGCGTTTCTCCGGTCCCATATTATCTCCTGCCAAAATAAATGTCGTTTTCTTGCTTACGGAACTGCTGTTCTTGCCCCCGTATTGCTCAATGATTGCTTTATATTCCTCGCGCGAATGGTGAACAAATGTGCCGGAAATGACAATCGTGGCACCGGAAAGAATTTCTCCTTCCCCATTTTGGGGGAAGGTCGGGTTAGGGGTTATTTCGCTTGCAAACTGCAAGCCGGCAGCACGCAGGCGAGTCAGAATCTCCAAGTTACGCAGGTCTTGGAAATACATCATTACATTATCGGCAATCTGCTCACCCACATCCTCAATGGCGGTGAGTTCCTCCTTAGTTGCCCACTGCAAGTCATCAATAGAAGTGAATCGCCGTGCAATCTTCTTTGCCGTCGTCTCGCCCACCATACGAATGCCTAAAGCAAACAATACCCGATGCCACGGCACTTGCTTGGATGCCTCTACACCTGCCAAAATTTTTTCGGCAGACTTGGTGCCAAAACCTTCCAATTGGGCAATGTCTTCTTTGCGCAAGTCGTATATATCGGCTATGGTATGCAACATCCCTTTGTGAAAAAACAGGTCAATGGTCTCTTCGCCCAAGCCATCAATGTTCATTGCCTTGCGGCTGACGAAATGTACCATCTTACCACATAACTGTGGCGGACAGGACACATCATTGGGACACCGCCACGC
>JAKSMY010000069.1 GCA_024400275.1 Paludibacteraceae bacterium
TGGTGGTAGCATTAATCGTCAATTCCTCGGTATAAGCAGATGAACAGTATTTGCCATCTACTTTCTCGATATATGCCTTAACGGTATAGGTACCGGGTTTAAGCACGTAGAAAGCGGTATGGTCACCGTTCCAGTAAACATATTGGGCGTTGTTGCCGATGATTTCGTATTTTACCGTACCGGCAAAAGCAGGGTTCTCAACTTGGATATTGTTTGCCAAGTTATAGTAATGTTGACCATTCACGTTATCAACGGTAACGTCCATAACATCCGTTGCATCCTTCCAAGTAGGAGCGTTAGGAAAGATTTGGTACTCCACATCCACGCGAACCATCCATGCAGGAGAGGTTTCAATAGACGCACCTGTACGGTGGAAACGGAAAGGCACGGAATCGTTGTAGTCTGCAAAGTTTTTGGTAGAACTGCTACTGGTACCACCAAATGCGTTTGCTAAGAGCGTCTCTGACTCATGACCGAGATAGAAATAGCCACCGGCACCGCATGCGGCAGTGTTGGTGGACAACTTAGTCCACACAAACGTGTAACCATTCTGCAGCGGAGTAGCGGTAATAGCACCGTTAATATATCCGTGACGTTCAAGGTCACCAAACGACAAACGGGGTTTGTTGGAGGCCCAAACAGTGTGATAAGATGCCGTGTAAGTCACACCCTTATCACCTGAAATTTCAAACGAAACGAAACCGTCAGGTGTAGTTACTTTGGACGTTTGTTGCGGGGTGATAGTACCATTGAAATCGGCTTCTTTCCAGTAGGTGGAAGTAGTGGTCGTGTTACCAACAGCAGCCCATAGCAATGAAACGCTACAGATTGCACTAAAGAGAAATAATAACTTTTTCATAATGCAGTTTGTAAAATAAGGGTTAATGAATTATTTTTCTCAAAAACGGACGATTTTTAAGATTAAAAGCCTACGGCATTAACGTATGAGTTAGCCGATTGGCGAATATACAAATGCCCGTCTTTTATAATCTTGGAGTCTGTAGCCGCACCGAACGGAGTAGTGAGGGCGGTGGGGTCTTCGGGGAATGGAACATAATTAACGGCAGGATCCCAGTTCTTGAAGAAATTAGGATAGGTCATCTCTTTAGCGCGCTCATAACTAATAATGGTGTTCATTTCTTTTGTAGATTGCTCGTACGTGAAAGTAACATTATTCTCCTGCGGAGAGATAACTTCCCCTGCCACATTCATTGTTTTATACTCTCCAAAGAACTCCGGCAGGTGGTTCATAGCTGCGGTGGTCCAACGTTTTATACCATCATCTGTTACAGAGAAATTACCGGCTGAATAATCAAATGTAGTAAGCAAGAAAGCACATTGAGGAGCGTTATTCCACGAACGTCCTAAACTGACCACCGGGCATTTGGATTGAACCGTGCAGCGGTCAAAGACATATCCTTTGTCGTTAGCATCGGCATTGCTGGCAGTTAGAGCATCAGAGCCTCCACCGGTGGACTTACGCGGTTCGCAATAGAGTAGGCAGTTGTAGAAATACACAGAGCCGTCACCGCAGATAAAATCGACCGTACCGTGAATCTCGCATTCTTCGAAATACTTCTGCGCGCCAATTTTATTGCTGTAATACGTGTCCTGATAACTGAGCATGCGAACGCGGTAGCAAACCGTCTTGTCGCCCTTGTCCTGCAAGCACACTCCACGACCATTATTTGTTTTGGCAAGAGAAGCATAGTAATCCATTGCATTCTGTAATGTCAAGTTCTCATATTTATTGCCATTACCTGTATTAAGAATGGTAGCGGTAGTGGATATGCCTTCTATATCAATACTCGGTGTATTACGAATAATGACGCCTTCCATGGATTCGCCCAAGAGGACAACATTATTTCGTGCGATAGTGGTTAATGCAATCTCGCCTAAGTCGTACGTGCCGTTGGCAAAATAGATGGTATCGCCGTTCTGCAACTGGCTCACTACCATCAAGAAAGAAGCCACATCACCACCGGTCAGATTATAACGCTGACCGACTTTCTCTACAGGAGCAGCCACGTTATAAACCTCGATGGTAGCAATCGTCAAAGGTGCTTCACAGGTTACGAGAACTTTCTCTTGCCCTTCGTAATAATCTTTATGGGCTGTACCGTCGGAGGTGGTATAAAGGACATACGCTTTGGGTGATACAAGAACTCCTATTTTTTGTGCATTCTCGTAAACGAGCAAGTCATGGTCTTCGGGATAGAAAGAAGCAGGACGGAAATCATAGAGATAATGTGTGCCTGTCAAAGCCTGTTCTTTGGCAGTTGCCAAAGCATAGAGGTTCATGTCGTTGGTAATAATATCTCCCTCGCGCACTTTGGCACTATTCTCGTACCAACCGCGGAAAACCATTCCTTCAGGTACATTCAAATCTTCCGCTTTATATTGAGGGGCAAAGCCGGAACCGGATGTAACGGTCTGTTCTCCCATATATTGCCCGTTCAAGTCAAAATAGGTCAGTGCAACCGTGCCGTCGTCTTCTACCATGCCTTTGATAACCAGACTGGTCAAAGCGGCATAGTTGCCTACAGACAGGTTATACCACTGAATCTGTACATTGGTGCGGTTGACAGCAACGTCAATGGTTTTTTCTCCCGAACCGATGGTGGTGCTATATACCGTCACCCAATCTTCATCGCCATCGCCTTTTACTTTTACACCCCAACCGCGGCTGCCGCCGGTGACACGCTCCAAGAACGAAAGGGTCGTAACCGATGCAAAAGCGGACGTGGTGACCGTAGCAGGGTCACTGGCCGTTTTCATGGCACACATATACTTATCGGGAGCCGCACAAGTAGCGGATACTTTTCCTTTGCCGCCCTCGTACAGATTGGTTTGGTGGAAAGTAAAGGTAATCGTCTCTTTACTGTTTTTAGTCACTAATTGACGCGTCGAATCGGGAGCATCGGCTTTGTCGGATACGTACTCCAACGCCCGCCAATCGCGAAAAGTGGTGTTAACAATAGGTTTTTCTACCAATGTTTGTGCTTGCAAGCCAAACGATACCAACAAGGCAAATGCCAAGAAACTGACTTTTTTCATAATCTTTTATTTTTAATTGGATATTATTTCATTGTATTTCCCCATAAATCGGTCCACCGGTTATCATGAAGGAAATACAGATGTCCTTCGTGGAGAATCTTATGCGGAACATACATCGACCCGGTTTCCTGCTCCGGCAATTCCGTAGGAGATTGGAATGTGAAAATCTTTATCTCTCCGGGCTGGAGCGTATATTGCTGTAAAGCAGGAGTATAGTCGTTCATATAGTCGTACCATGTGCCGGCAGGCAACGTTACGGTAGCCGTAGCGGTGGCTGAGAAATTACCTGCAACAAAGACGTTATTTCCCCATTGAACAGTACGCAGCGATTTGCCTGCTCCAACAGATGATGTTGTCGGATTACCTTCAAAGACCTTAGGCATGATGCGTGTACGCAGACGAATGATTTTGCCCACTTGACGCATTGCCTCCTGACGTGCCTCCGACTCTTGTGTCCAAGTCATTCTATATATCTCTTTCGGCTCCATCTTGTAGTTATAGTCCTGGCACGATGTAGCACTGTAAGCACAAGGAGGATTTTCGCCGTCTTCTTTGCCAATCGTGCCGGATTTACTTTGGAACTTGCCGATTTCGGACCCGACTTCCGCGAAGTGGTAGAATAGTTGCGGTCCGTTGAGCATGGCTTGGAAGCCCAGCACCAACGGAATACGGGCTATACGTTCCGCCTCACTTGTTTGCATTGTGCCGTTGCCCCATCGTTTGGCTTTGAAGAAACAACGTTCTTCATCGTGATTCTCGCTGTAACTGATGTAGTTGTCCTTGTTGGCACTGCTTAAATCATCGCCGTCTTTTAGCCAACCCATTGCCACTTGTTCAAAGGCGTTGCATGTATTCTCCCAGCACATCATACCGGCATTCACCAGTTTGGGGCGATCGGTGCCCATTGAGCCTCCCCAATGCTCCAACATCATATAGCCTCCCAAGGGTTGCACCGCCTTGGTGTAGTAATCGGTCAAATTGGTTACGGCATTATAACTCTTACCGCACAGACCATGACTCAAATCCAAGCGATAGCCGTCAACTTTATATTCTTCCATCCAGAACTTGAGCACATCTATCATCATCTGGTGTGTAGGTCCGAAATCGTGATTCCAGTCCTCATATACATTATCCGGGTGTGGAGGGGTCACGTTAAACCACGGGTTGTATTTTAGTTCATCGCCATGATGAAGTTTATTCATCGGGTTATTGCCGGTGGAGTGATTAAGCACCAAATCCAACACTACGGCGATACCGCGTTTGTGACATGAATCGACAAAGATTTTCAAATCATTTGGTTGTCCGTATTGTTTGTCAACGGCAAAATAGTGGTTTGGCGAATACCCCCACGACTGGTCGCCGTCAAATTCATGAACGGGCATTAACTCGATACAATTCACGCCCAGTTCCTCAAAATAGTCCAAGCGGCTTAAGAGACCTTTTAGGTTTTTATTCGCTGTGTGGTCATACACCCACAATTCATAAATAACCAAATTGTTCTTGTTGGGGCGTTTGAAATTGAGCGTTGCCTCAGACCATTTATAGGGCGACACTTGCGTTTGCAGAATAGAAGCATAACCATCTGCTCCGCTTACGCCTTCCTTGACGCGCGTAGAATAAAGGTCGGATATCCGAACCACCTTGCCGTCTGCGCGTACAACCAGATACTGATAGGTGTGTTCCGTGCCGGGAGCCAGTCCGGTCTTCTTCAGCCAGAAATAATTGCCGTCACGCTTCATTTGGTATTTGTCATTTACCTTCCACTGGTTGAAACTTCCCACTATATACACCGTTTTGGCGTGCGCCAATACAGAAGGATCATTGGCTGTTTTGCAGCTGGCGGCATAGGTGCAGAAAGTAGCTGCTGTGGGGTTACTGCTATCGTATGTTATACCCATTTTGAGACCTGTCGGACGTGCCTCTTCCGGCGATTCAGTGCTTACGTAGGTGGACAGTTGTGTCGTTTTCGTGACACCTTGTGAACTTGCCGTTAATTCAAATGTATTCGTTCCTGTTGTGGATAATGTACCGGTATAAACCATCTTCTCGCCGGAGCCGGTTTTGACAGTTTGGCCGTTTTGGGTCAGGGTTAGTTCCGCCGCCTCGGTAGCGTTACATGTCAAAGTAACAGCATCTCCCACTACAGACACTTCCGCCATATCTGATGTGATCTGTACCTGCAAGCCTGACTCTGCCAACTTGACAAATATATCGCCTCCGGCGGCTGTCTTGCCTTCTTTGTTGCTGCCTTTGCCGTCGTTAAAGACAAAGCATAGTTGCGTCACATTCGTTTGCGGTGTGATGCCATAGTACGCATATAAACCGTCCGGCATCTTCAGTTCCCAATTGCCGTCTGCATTTTTTGTCATTTTATGTTTATCCAAGCCGCTACGCCATGTTGGTGCGCCAACCCAACTGTTATATCCTGTATGGGCATAACACGCCGTTGCACCAACCATGCCTTTATTGCCTTGGTTGGGGTTGAAAATGATTGTAACGGGACCTGTATCGCCTTTTTGAATGATAGCCGGGTCGGTGGTAACTTGCGCGAGGCACCATGCTACAGGAAGAACGCATAATGCAATAACAAAAACGATTTTTTTCATTGTCTTATTGTTTTATTTGTATTCCGTGCGCGTTGTATATAATATGTTCGCGCGCGATATACAAATGGTTGTTTTTTATATATTTAACGATTTCAGGCTGATTGGCAGCCGGCGTGTTGTCGTCTGTGGTCGTCTTTGGACGCAAACCGATAAGCGCGTCCAAGTGATATGAGAAAGAGCGTCTGTCTCCTTCCGGGCGTAAAGCCGATAAGGTGCAATAATTATTATGATTACCACTCCAGCCCCAATTGATATGAAATAAACCGTCGGCATCTCTCCCGTCGCACACAAACTCATGTCCCTGATTGGGTGTATCTCCGCCCATCAATACAGGACACCTTTTTTCTAACGATGCATTCACCTCTGCCGTAAAATCTTCGATAGAGACATTAAAGGTAATGGGGATAGCGATAGGAACACCTTTTACTTTCTCATACTCTTCTATGCTTTCCGTACGGGAGATACATTTGTCGAACACGTATCCCAAATGCGTTTGCAGACCATAGCCCATATCGTCTGTCCACGCAGACGATCCGCCGACAAACTCTCCGCCAAACAGGGTCTTGCTTCCCCTCGCGCAAGCCAACATAAGGTTGGCTACCGCCGAAGCCTGCTGCTGTGTATAATCTTTTCCGAATGTTTCGGGCATATTGTCCCAATCAAACGACACCAGCGAGTAATCGGTCGTAAGGGTATAATCTTTGTATCTTGTTTGTTCCAAATCAAGCCAGTTGCGCCAAACATACGAATGAACCCCCTCTCCGCAGGCAGGATATTTCCAATAGCGCATTATCTGTGCAGTGGCGGTGGCAACACACCCCGTCAAACTCTTTGTCGTATCCAATGAGTCGATAGGGCAATAATCGTTATACGGTTCCCTCTGGTCCCACGCTATTTTTCCCAACAGCGGTTCGATAGGCGTAACGGTAGCAGTGTGCGATATTTTCTTGGGAGCAGTCGTTGTACTGTCCAACATGGCTATTTCCTTTGCATAGTGCCCTAACCACCACCGTAAAGCAGGGTGAACGCCGGCATTATCATACTTGCCTGACGTAGAATAGCAGAGTATATCGTACGTCCTGTCGTCTGCACTGACTACCACATAGCCGTTTTGCTCTCCGTAATTGAATACATAAAAAGCAGGCTTATCCCCGTTAGGTTGCACTCCGCAATATGCCAAATCTACAGCCTGATTGGCTTGCCCGGACGCAGAACGGGGGGCAACACCGGCATTCAAAGACTCTCCGAACCGTTGAGCCACATCGGCAGCCTGTTGAGGCGAGCGTAATGCCGCCGATAAAGCGGACGAACACAACCAAGCACCAAGGATGTATATATATCTTTTCATAATTATAGTAATAGAAAGTAAGGGAGGTAATCAGCCTCCCTTACCTGATGTCAGATTAGCGAACCCATTGACCTTGCAAGTCGAACAGACGGTCACCTTTCTTAATGTACATGCGATGGTTCATAATGAACTTACGCATCTGAATACTTTGCATTATTTCTTGCCAATCGGTAGGAGTACTTTGGTATCCTACATACAAACCGGAGTTCATACCCTCTTTCGGAATCTTAATGTAGAACTGATACGAACCTGCTTGCTTGATGTAGTAAGCATCGTTCTTCATCTCGAAGTCCGTAAAGCCACTGCCTTCCGGAGTAACCGTCCAAGCTGCTTTGTTCACATTGTCGTATAATTGAACAAATTCGCCAATAGCGAGTTGTGTGTTAACAACATACTCAGTATATTCGCCCTTATCCTCCGGCGTACCGGGCAGATAATCCGTACCATTAACGAGCAGACCAAAGTCCGGAGTAGCAGGAGTAGGATTCTTGAAGTCACCGGTCACGACGACATAACCTTGTGCAAAGGTTACGGTAACATCATTAGGCGTATAAACGGTGAAGCAGATATTACCATCTACATCCGTGTATAAGCCCTCTATTGCTACGGTCGGGCTGAGGTTGTCATAGCCCCAAGCGTGTTCCCATGTTCCGTCAGTCACTTTGAGTTGATACTCACCGGCGGCTAACATCGGGAAGGTATAAGTATAATCAACCATCTCAATGGCGTCTGCTTGCCAAGCTTTTTCTGCGCCTACCAAAGCATCGTTACCGGTTACGTAGAACTTATCTTCTACAGGTTGCGGACGCTCGCACCATACGCCTTCATTCCAATCGGTGATGATAAACAGGTGGCACTCGGCAATCTTCTCTGCGTCGATGCGGTTCCAAGGTTCCCAAGTAGGTTCGGTTGCTTCCGGAGCGCAGCGAACAAAGATAATACTGTCTGCTTTCTCGTTAACTTTGAGAGTGAGTGTATCATTGTTGTTCGTAGCCCATTCGGTCCATTGACCTTCGAGGTCATCACCCCAAATCCATGCAGCTACTTTGCCGCCATCCTTCGACCACAAAGAGTCTTGAACGATTGTCAAGTCAAATGTCTTGGCTGGTTCCGGTTGGGCCGGACGACCGAGAAGACCTGCCTGTATAGTAGTATCTGCGGCATTAAAGAACAATTTAATTGTATCTCCTGCTAACAGTTTATATGTCATCGGCTCTTCTTCTGCTGCTACTGCGCGACGAAGCTCTCGACCGGGAAACCATGGGTGAACTTTTGTTACCGTACAATAGGTATCTGCTACTGTCACCGGTATATCTTTTGCATCAAACCAGAAAGCATCTGTATCTTCTTCTTTCGTGTTGATGTTGATACCTGTACCACCGAAGACTACTTTACCCAAAGTATAGAGAGTCTCCTTCACGGTGTCTCTCGTCATCTCTAACCAAGTCCAGTCTTCTGCACCGTTCCAGTTGTTCTTAGCATAGTACTTGGTCTCTACAGGTTTCGGAGCTTCGCAAGTAAGCGTGAAGAGACCATCCTCTGTCCATTCACCAAAGTACATCGTGTCGCACAACTCGTAATTGGCGGTTTGATTCCATACGTTCTTGCCTTCACCATCCC